>NZ_BBRU01000153.1:0-759 GCF_001431085.1 Candidatus Symbiothrix dinenymphae | reverse complement strand
GGAAGACATAGTGAAATTATATGCTCAGCATACTGCTGAGACAGGGCAAGTCTTTGAGCCGGATGCCATTGAATTGGTGCATCAGCAGACACAGGGGCAGCCGTGGTTGGTCAACGCCATTGCCCGTGAAGTGATTGTAAAAACGCTCCAGTCCGATTATACCAAGCCGGTGACGGCAGAATTGGTGGAACAAGCCATCCAAACCATCATCCTGCGGCGCGACACACATATCGACAGCCTGCTCGAACGGCTCAAAGAGGAGCGGGTGCGGCGGGTGATGGAGCCGGTCATCATTGGCAAGATAGGAGATATCAACAAATTGTCGGACGATTATAGTTATGCCATGGACCTTGGCTTAATACGCGAGACACCCGGATTAGTGCAACCCGCCAACCCGATTTATGCCGAGGTGATTATCCGCACATTGAGTAAGAATTTTCAGGATACCTTGTGCAGTGAGATGTATCCCTACCAAATGCCTCGCTATCTGAAAAACGGGCGTATCGACATGATTTATCTCATGCAGGATTTTCAAGCCTTTTGGCGCGAAAACAGCGAGATATGGGTCGAACGGTTCGACTACAAAGAATCGGCACCACATCTGATTTTACAGGCTTTTCTGCAACGGATTGTCAACGGCGGCGGGCAGATTATCCGCGAATTTGCCGCCGGTCGCGACCGTTTGGACTTGTGCGTAGAATATGAAGGACAAAAAACCGTATTTTACCTCTTCGTTTGGAAAACCCAAAACGTATATGT
>NZ_BBRU01000152.1:0-759 GCF_001431085.1 Candidatus Symbiothrix dinenymphae | reverse complement strand
AAATTGAGTGTAAAACCGCCATCTTTGTAAGGAGCACTTGCAATAATATACTCCTTCTGGTCTTCATTTGACCAAACTACCACTTTTACGGAATCAACTTCTACCGCGCCGGTGGAGACATTGCTTGCCGTAATTTCAAGGCTACCATCAGCTTTAATGCTGCCATCGACACCGACACCATTTTCTTCATCCTCTTCTTTGTTGCAACCAACAAACCCCGCTGAAACAGCCATCGCTGCCAGCAAAAATACATTTTTAAACTTTGTCATTTCTTTTAATTTTTAAATTTGACATTTATTTTTAATTCTAACTCTTTCCCTACTCTATGCGGTAACGCGGCTTCGTAGGTGTCTTACCCCAATTTTATCCGGTTGTTGGTCAACCGTTGTCCTTCCTCAGATACGCAACATAAAAAAAGCGCGGACAAAACTCGTGATTTTTTATCCGCTTCTTGAGGTTCTAGACTACCTGACATCCAAATAAATGAGCATTGCCCCCACCGCCGTGTGAACGTTGTCTCTACTATTTTGAATGTTTTGAAATTGTCTAGATTCCAAGAAGCAAAATATAAGCCTAAACGCTTTTCCCAATCTTAAAATGTGCGCATTACCACTGTCATGTCATCATAATCTCCTATAATTTAATACGTTATCACTCGTATTCGCTCATTCATTCGAGCAAATATCGTCCGATATTTACTTATTCATAACTTAGCGTAAATATCGGCGGCAAAGGTAAGGATTTTTTTTTGAAATACAC
>NZ_BBRU01000151.1:0-762 GCF_001431085.1 Candidatus Symbiothrix dinenymphae | reverse complement strand
CTTCCATTTTTCGGCAGTTTACGCAGCCGTAGCCCGTGAAATCGAGCATTGCCGGCTTGTTGTGCCTCCTTGCATACGCCATGCCTTCGTCGTAGTCGTGGAATTTGGGGAGCACTTCGCCGTCGTAGAGGTTGAAATCCTGCGTGTAGAGCGGGGGCGAGAAGGCGCTGATGGCTTTCAGCGGCGCACCCCACAGTCCGGGCACCATATATATTGCGAATGCAAACGAAATCACTGCCATGAAAAAGTGCGACACAGACACGTGTTGCACCTCATCATCGTGTGCAAAGCGAATTTTCCCCAGCAGATAAACGCCCAACAGCGCGAAAATCACTATCCAAAGCGCGAGGAATGTTTCGCGGTCAAGGATGTGCCAACCATACGCTAAGTCAGCCACCGACAGGAATTTAAGTGCCAAAGCCAACTCCAAAAATCCCAGCACGACCTTCACCGTATTGAGCCACCCGCCCGACTTCGGCATTTTTTGCAGCATGGACGGGAAAATCGCGAACAGCGCAAACGGAATCGCCAACGCCAAGCCGAAGCCAAACATCCCAACAGCCGGTCCCGCCAAACTGCCCATGCTCGCCGCCTCCACCAGCAAGCCACCAATAATAGGTCCGGTGCACGAAAACGACACCAGCACCAGCGTGAACGCCATAAAGAAAATGCTCAAAATGCCGGTGGTCGCCTCGGCTTTGCTGTCCATCTTGCTCGACCACGAGGACGGCAAAGTGAGTTCAAACGCACCCAAAAACGACA
>NZ_BBRU01000150.1:0-762 GCF_001431085.1 Candidatus Symbiothrix dinenymphae | reverse complement strand
TTTTTTACATCCCCATATCCACAATACTTACATTTTCTACACACAACCGGCACCGGAACATTAGTTGTCGCGACTTTTTTTGTTTCGACTGTCCGTGTCTTTATTGCGTTATTGGCGGTAGTAACTTCTTTTGTTTCCATTGCATTCCATTTTTTGCATGAAACACATTTTTTAGACTCTAACCCGAGAACAAAGCAGCCAATAAAACCAACAATTAACATTCCAAATAGCATCCAAAACGCAGCACTATGTAACAGATAATCCGGCAAATGATTGATTAGAAAATAAATAAAATTATCGTCGCCACTATCGTGACCTGCGGCTTGGGCGGAAAATGTGCTCATAGAAAAGCAAAAGCACACGAGACTTGTTTGATTTTTTTTCATTTTACTTTATAAAATTGTTATTAAAATCAGAACTCTTAATTAAACACCATTTTACATTGTTTGATTCTTTAACTGCAATTCCATAGTGACAAATATCGTCAATATTGCAAGTTAAAAATACGATTGCCACCAGCGATGGATTATCTTTTACAAAATAAACCTCCGAAAGTAATTCCAAATTCACATTTGTCATTTTCAGTTTTTCTTTTTCTGACAAATTGCTACACACAACAATCTCATGATTGTTCAAATCAATTGATAAAATTTCTTTTAACATAATAAATAGTGTCTGTTATCAACCATCGACCTATGAAAGAAGAAAATGCTGTTCTGGTTGCGATTAATCCGCCAAAAGCGGGAACTATCAAGATAAAGC
>NZ_BBRU01000149.1:0-762 GCF_001431085.1 Candidatus Symbiothrix dinenymphae | reverse complement strand
TTTTCTTAGCATCGCGGTCGAATCTGAACGCGGGATACTTCGTCTTTGCCGCGTTTTTGATAGTGGCGGGAACTTCCGACAGCCGAATGTCAACAATGTACATCAACAGGTTTCCGTCGGCATCGTAGAAGGCTTTGTAGTCTGTCCATTTGATTTCAAATTCGGCTTCGTAGATTCCGGCTGCCGTTTCCCACTCAATGTCGCGCGCTGCCGAAAAGTCTTTTTTCAACTGTTGCGACAGCGTTTCATCAGGGAACACATCACGGGCATCTGCCGTGTGATAACTTTGGATTAACTCCTCAATTTTTTCGTCCGAATACTTGGTCGAAACAGCCGGAGTTTGGGCTGTTGCCGTCAGGCTCATCCCAAACAGTGCCCCGACAATACTCAATGTCCTAAAAATACGTTTCATCTTATAAAATTTTTAATGTTTACGCTGCAAAGATACAACATAAATTCGGAAAAATGGAATAAAAAGCTAAATCTTTTTTTCAGGTGCTATCATTTCGCAAACGGTGCCTTGTACCGCAGGGACAAATATACATAGCCTTTTATCCCGTAGGGATTATAGCTCGGTAGAAAAGCCAATTCTAACCTCCACCCTGCATCCCGTAGGGATGCAACCGATTGCGGATGATGTTGCATCCCCACGGGATGCAGGAATGGGGGAGGCATTCTATTTCTACCGAGCTATAATCCCCACGGGATAAAACCTTTCAGGGCTTGCATTCAATGCCATATCCTGTCCGTAGGACGATGCCC
>NZ_BBRU01000148.1:0-765 GCF_001431085.1 Candidatus Symbiothrix dinenymphae | reverse complement strand
GGGGCTTTTTGTGCAAACGGAGGTCAAAAGTGCCATCGGTCGCGCTGACTAGTGGTTTGGATGAAAGATATCATCTATGTTTTTGAATTTAAACTATCCGAAAATGCCACCGCCGAGGAAGCACTCAAGCAGATAGACGACAAAGGCTACCTCATCCCATACAGTGCCGGAACGCGGAAAGTGGTGAAAATCGGCGCAGAGTTTAGTAGCGCAGAGCGGACTTTGAGCCGCTGGGTGAGGGAAGATGTGGGTTGATTTTTAGGGTGAGGAGAAGCCATCTACCCCGCACTGCGCTTCGCTTGTACGGGGTTATCGAAATTATACCCCATACGGGGTAGTTGGTTATCGTAAATTTGATGCGTTACCCTAAAAAAATCCTGACTACATAATGTAATCAGGGTTTCCCTTTGTTAAAGATAATCAAGATGGACGCTTTTGTAGTACTGAGTTAGGAAAAACGGTTGGGTCTATATCTAATTCGAATACAAAGTATAAGCAAGACAGTGCTTGTATTAGTCCGTTTTCGTTTGTTGTGCCCACATAAATGTATGAGTTGCCGAATGGGATATACAAATTCCCATCTATTGCAATTGCATTATAGGATATGTCATTGTACCTAATTTGTTTTGAATGGACGCTGTAATCTCCGATTAAAACTCTTGCTTTCACATCATCGGACAATAAAGGTTCAGCCACTTTATGGGACATCGTGCTGTATATCTTATTGGTCTTAAAGAACAATTTACCATCTTCAAATCCTAAAGG
>NZ_BBRU01000147.1:0-767 GCF_001431085.1 Candidatus Symbiothrix dinenymphae | reverse complement strand
GGCGGACGAGGTACCCGGGTCATGGTTGGGCATGCTCACGTAGTCGGCCGTGGCGAAGTAAGAACCGGGGAAGAAGTTGCCCATGCGGATCTTGCCGAAGCTGCCCGACAGGTTCACTTCGCTCTGGCGGCCGAAGGTCAGCGCGCCCGTGGAGGAGGAACCCATGCCGGTGTCGGAAGCGAAACCGCTTTCCAGCACGAAGCCGGCCTTCAGGCCGCCGCCCAGATCTTCGACACCGCGCATGCCCCAACGCGAGGAGTTGTTCTCCATCTTGTTGACGGTCTGGTCACCGATCTTTTCGCGTTCGACGGTCGTGTTGATACGGCCATAAATCGTCACGCTGCTTTGCGCCATCACGGTGGTGGAACCCAGCACGGCCAGCACGGCCAGGGCTACGCGGTTCATCTTGATCATCTCGGCATCTCCTTGGGATTGTTGAGTGGGTATTCTTGAAATCTCAGGGCCGACTCCGGCTCTAGATCAGTGCCATTTGCGGCTGCTGCGGATTCTAGGTGCGGGCATGTCAAAAAATGTATGCCCGCCTCTGAAAATGCGCCATCTGATGCTTTGCTGCCACAGGCATGACATGGAAAACCATTAGAAGCACCCAAAGAAAAAGCCCACGGCAAACCGCCATGGGCTTTCATCAATGCAGAGCAAAAAACTCCGGCCGATAACACGCACATCGCATGAACCCGGCGCGGCCCAAAGCCAGGGACACCAAGCAAGGGCCGCCCCGCCGCGAGGGTGTCGTCCCCCTCCCTTGC
>NZ_BBRU01000146.1:0-12538 GCF_001431085.1 Candidatus Symbiothrix dinenymphae | reverse complement strand
TATCCCAAACAACAAAAAAAGAAAGTGGCTACAGAGCAACCGCACCAAAATTACGGTGACCAACTAACCTGTACGAGCAGCCTTAACCTGATTAAAAATTTGCATCAAGCGTTTATCTGCTGCCGCTCCACGAGTTCGGACACAAACGGGTTGGCTATCCGGGGGTCGAGCTTCGTCTTGCACTTCTTTTGCCGCACCCACGAAATGGCTGTTATGCTGTCCGTATAGATAGGCTGGGGCGAATTTTGCTGTTTCAGCATCGCCAACCCATGCACAAGAGCCAAAAATTCGCCGATGTTGTTGGTGGAATTCTTGAACGGTCCCTTGCGAAAAAGTTCCGCACCCGTTGCCGTGTCCACCCCGCGATATTCCATCGTACCCGGATTGCCCGAACAGGCGGCATCAACGGCAATGCTGGGATAAATGATTGGCGATGAGCCGGTTGCAGCATCGACCGGCACACGCGATGCCCCCACCTTTTTCCCAATATAGTCCCACGGACCGGCTTGATAGGCTTCCACCGCCTCCTCGCGAGTGGCAAAAGACTTATACTGCGGCCGGTTGAAGCCATCCACCTGCCGCTTGCAAGTCAGCCAATCGCCATAAACGCCCGGCTCCACGCCGTTCCAAACGACATACCATTTGCTTTTCATCTACATCATCACAATTTCGCTGCGGTCGCCCCGACAATTTTTGCACTATACCCCAATTTTTCAAAGGCGGCAATCAGTTTTTCATCGGAATTTTTGCGGGGGTTGTAAGTAACCGTCACCGTTTGTTTTTCCAAATCCACCTTCAGGTCTTTCACGCCCTTTTCGAACGCAATGTTGCCCTCGATGCGCTTTCGGCAATGGTCGCCGTGCATCGTTTCCACCGCAAACACCGTAGTTGTGTCCGCATTCTTGGCACTACTCTTTTGTGCCGTCACCACGCCTGTCACTCCCAGCAACAGTGCGCAAATAATAACTAACTTGTTCATTTTTATAATTTTTAATTCTTAATTTAATTTTTAATTCTCAAAATTTCTGCAAATTCCACCTTGCACCCACATAAATGCGCCGCCCGTCAATCGGTCCCCACACCATTGAGGCATCAAAATTGGTGCCGGTGGGGTTGCTTGCCTCTATAATCGGATTTTGTTGCTTGAAATTTGTCAGATTTTCTGCACCGAGATAGATTGACCAGCCTCTGAAAAATTTTGTTACCTGCGCGTTCAAAATCGGATAGGCTTTAAACTCCTTGTCCCACAACGGATTGTCCTCGTCCGGGTCTGGCAGGCGACCGCCGCCGTTGAGTTGGGTGGTGAAGTCGAATTGCCATTTTTTCAGTCGCGTTCGATATGAAGTTGTCAGCAGCGATTTGTAGCGACTTGTCAACGGTTTTTCGCGCAATTTGCCGCCGATGCTTGTTTTGGCATCGGTGATGCGGTGGGCTGCCGTGAGTGTCCAGCCCCGCAAAAGCTCGTAGGATGCCTCCAATTGGATGCTGTTGGCGTAGGATTTCCCGTCCAAATTGGCAATAGTTGCCTTGTGCGGGTCGCTGTCCAAATCCGTGACAACCTGATTGCTGAAATCGGTGCGGTAAAACTCCCCATTTAGTGTCAATTCCTTGTCAAACAGCGGAATATGCGCCGTTGCATTCACGCCGTAGTTCCACGCCTCCTCCTGCTTCAAATTGTCATTGATGGTCAGTGCCCGATTGCTCGCCAAAAGATAGCTGTTTTCCGCCAAAGCATTAGGCGACCGGTAGCCCTTGCCCACCGAAGCGCGAACATAAAACGACTTGGAAAAATCAAACTTCGTATGCAAACGCGGCGTGAGAAAATTGCCGTACCGCGAACTGTAATCATCGCGCAGACCCAGCAAAACAATGATTTTGTCGTGCAATTTCAAGGAGTATTCGGCAAAAATGCCGGGCACATTTTCGATGAAAACACCCCCCTGAGGGAGATTTAGAGGGCTGTATTCATTAATATTGTCCCTGTTGAAACTCGCGCCCACCGACAGTTTATTACCGTCATTAAAACCGGTAGCAAAAGTCAAATTGGCGTACAAATTAGACTGCTCGGCATCGTAGGTTTTCAAACCATAACGTGCATCTTGCTCGTGATATGAACCGCTGATAGCCAAGCCGATACTGCGCTCTTTTTCGCTGTCGAGAATGATGCCGTTGCGGGTATAAAACTCGTAGCGGTTGGTCGCGATGCCGATTTTGTAGGGGTCAGGCATTTCGCGGATTTGCCCGCCTTCGCGGTCTTCGTGCAGGTAGCGCAGCAAACTGTACGACATAAACTTGCCGTTGCGGTAGTCCCATTTGTTTAACACATTGTACTGCTTTGCTTTAGGCTGGTCGAGAAAACCGTCGCCGTTCCTGTCCCACTCGCGCGTATCGTTATCGACATGCGCTAAAAGGATGGTCGAGAGATTGTCGTTGAGCGTCACGGAGGCGTTGGCATTGGCTTCCATGCGGCGCATATCGCTGGCATAGACGTTTAAGCCCAGCGGCTCCTCCGCATTGGGTTGCAGATGCACCACATTGATTTGCCCCGTCAGTGCCTCGTAGCCGTTGAGCACCGACGACGTGCCTTTGGACACCTGAATGCTCTCCATCCACGGTCCCGGCGTGTAGCCCAATCCAAACGGCGCGGCAATTCCCCGCAGCGTGGGGACGTTCTCCGCCAGCATCTGCACATAAGTCCCCGACAGCCCAAGCAACTTAATCTGTTTGGCACCGGTAGCCGCATCGCTGTAAGACACATCCACCGAAGGGTTCGTTTCAAAACTCTCGGAGAGATTGCAGCAAGCCGCCTTCTGCAACTCCTGCTTGGTGAGTTTCTGCGTGTCAAAAATCGAACTGCGCATCTTAATCAGCCCCGGAGCGCGGTGCACAACGTGAAATTCCTCTAATTGCCGCTCCTGCGGCTCTGCAACAGAGTCATTTTCAGCCTGTTGCGCTTGTATTGATAGTGTGCTTATTGAAAACAATAAGGCGATAAATTTTATTTTGTTCATTGTGTTTTTTTTAATTGATGTTTTTAATTTGATTCGTTCAAGTTGCACGCAGATGACGCAGATTTAATAGATTTACGCAGATAATCTGCGTAAATCTGCGCTTAATCTGCGTCATCTGCGTGCAAAAATCAAATCCGCAAAACACAATTGGACACAAGAATGGCTCGCCCACAAGAAAAAACAGGATTTCGCAAAGCAAAACTCTCTGTGAATGAAGCAATTGTCGTGTATAAAGGAAGAATAATAGTAGCAAAAATCGCATCGCGCACCGGTGCTTTGAGCAGCACATCGCTATCGGAAAGCGAAAAATCATCTGTTTGCAAATGGATGATTTGGCAGGCATCGTCGTATGGATTGTCGGCGGTGTGGTGCTGAGCCGCCGCTTCGCAACGGTCGCAGCAATACGCGACATAATTATGCCCCGCCGTAGCGAAGATAAAAATGAAGGAGAATGCCCCCACTAACACATATTTTGACCATTTTTTCAACATATCACAGGATTGTTGTGTGCCGCCTTCACTTCTTCATAAAAATTCAGACAACTCATTTGCATATAAGGCAATAGCCAAATGAAGCCGATGCCTAAAGTGAGGCTACACAAGATTGCCCAACCGATGAAACGGCACGTCAGACAAAAATATTTCCATTTGTAGCCATACATCAACTCTTTGCTCCTCAAAATGGCATCGTATGGCGAAATTTTGTCATCGTCCGCCAAGATGAAAAAGGTTTGAGAATAGGAGAACGACTTGATTATTCCCGGAATAATCAGCAAGAGCGACCATAAAAAGAGTAAAACCCCCTGCAAGAAAAAGGTTGCAAACACTCGCGGGAATTGCTTAAATCCGGAAAAAACAGTCGCAACAGCCGTGTCCGCGTCGCGTTTCAACGAGATAATAAATTTAATGAAACCAAGTGACATTGGCGCAGCAATGACAAGCGAAACAAAGGATGTACTCCAATAGAACGTGTTAACCGGACCCCAATACACAGTGCTGAATGACCCTGATACTCCAAATACCATGAACACAGCCAAGAAAATCAACGACCCAATCGTTGCCGTGCTCCATTTTCCCTCTAATGATTGGCGAGCATTCGCCGTTAATTCCGAATTTTGTAACATCGTTTTTACTTTTTTACATGAATAAATCGCTGCAAAGATACAATTATTTTATTAAATTCTGCAAATATACTTCGTAGGCTTTCCAGTCTGTGATTTTTTTGCGAGCAACTCCGGATTCGATGGCGGCTTTGGCAACGGCTGTCGAAACGCTTGTCAGCAGGCGCGTGTCCATTGGCTTCGGGATGATGTAGTCGCGTCCGAACTCCAATTTTGAAAGTCCGTAAGCAGCTTTAACAGCCTCAGGTACAGGCAGTTTCGCTACACCGGCGATGGCTTTCACGGCTGCCAGTTTCATTGCCTCGTTGATGGCTTTGGCGCGGGTGTCCAAGGCACCGCGAAAGATGTACGGAAATCCCAACACATTGTTTATCTGGTTCGGATGGTCGGAGCGACCGGTGGCAAAAATCAAGTCCTTACGCGATGCAATGGCTGTTTCGTAGGCAATTTCCGGATTGGGATTTGCCAACGCAAACACGATGGGGTCGGGCACCATCGTGTTTATCATTTCCGGCGTGAGGATGTCGGCAACAGACAATCCCAGAAAGACATCCGTTCCCACAATCGCCTCTTCTAAGGTTTTGATAGGACGCGAAGTGGCAAACGCTGCCTTTTCCGGGATTAAATTGGGGCGGTCGGTACGAATGACGCCCTTGCTGTCGCACATGATGATGTTTTCTTTTTTTGCCCCCAGCGCGAGGTACAACCGGGTGCAACTGCTGGCGGCGGCTCCTGCGCCGTTGACGACAATTTGGACATCGCCGATTTTTTTGCCGGTCAATTCCAATGCGTTGAGCAGTCCGGCTGCGGAAATAATTGCGGTGCCGTGCTGGTCGTCGTGCATGATGGGGATGTCTAATTCGGCTTTCAGGCGGTTCTCGATTTCAAAACATTCGGGTGCCTTGATGTCCTCCAAATTGATGCCTCCAAAGGTTGGGGCGATGGCTTTGACTGCCTGAATGAATTTTTCGGGGTCTTTCTCATCCACTTCGATGTCGAATACGTTGATGCCTGCAAACACCTTGAACAGCAGCCCTTTACCTTCCATCACGGGTTTTCCGGCAAGTGCGCCGATGTCGCCCAAGCCCAAAACAGCCGTTCCGTTAGAAATCACGCCCACCAAATTGCCTTTGCCGGTATAGTCGTAAGCCGTTTCCAAGTTTTTTTCAATCTCCAAGCAGGGTTCGGCAACGCCCGGCGAATACGCCAGTGCCAAGTCGTGTTGCGTACTGTATGGTTTAGTAGGAACCATTTCAATTTTGCCCGGCTTGCCCTCCGAATGGTAGCGCAAAGCCTCTTCTCTCAATATTTTTGCCATAATTTCTAATTTTTTATATTCTATGAGGCTGCAAAGATACGATTTTTTTTTAATTGATTTTGCAGTTAAAAAAAATAACTTACCTTTGCCGCCTAATTACATCACTAAAATTCTACCTACAAAATCATCCATCATCATTACCTCCGGGATATACTGGGCTTTCAGCCCGTTCTGTCATTGCGGGCTTGACCCGCAATCCCCTGCTCTACATTGCTCTGTTGCTCAACATTTGGCTCTTTTTCAGGGGATTGCGGGTCAAGCCCGCAATGACAGACCTTTTAGTCAGTCCTCATCTACCCCGTATGGGGTAGTTGAGGGCTGACTAAAAAAAGTAGTTTTAACATAATTTAAGACACATTTGCCCCTGCTCCATCATTTCCGCCGCTCCTCAACATTTTTCAACAAAAATTTGTTGAAAACCGACTAATAACTTTCGTGTTTTTTTCTGTTTTGCAACGGCAAAATCCATTACTTTTGTACCCACTTATGGCAAAGCAACAGACAACAACAGCGCGTGGAAACGCGACGACAAAGAAGACTACAGCACCTCCTACGGAACTTTCCGGACGTATTCCGCCACAGGCTCGCGAATTGGAAGAGGCTATTTTGGGCGCATTGATGCTCGAGAAGGATGCATACGCCTTGATTGGCGAAATGCTGAAACCCGAAAGTTTTTACGACCCCACGCACGAGCTGATTTTTACTGCAATCACCGAGCTGGCGATGAAGCAGGAGCCTATCGACATGCTGACGGTGGTGGAGCAACTGCGCAAAACGGGCACTTTGGAAACGGTGGGCGGCGTGCCTTACATCGCCCAACTGTCGCAAAAAGTGGTGTCCAGTGCCCACTTGGAATATCACGCGCGCATTGTGGCTCAAAAGTCATTGGCGCGCGAACTCATTGCGTTTTCGTCCGACATCTCCGGCAAAGCCTTTGAGGACGTGGAAGATGTGGACGATTTGATGCAAGATGCTGAGGCTCAACTGTTTGAGATTTCGCAACGCAACCTCAAAAAGGATGTTACGCCCATATCGCCGATTATTGGGGACGCCATCCGCATCATGGAGGAGGCTTCGCACCGCACCGATGGGTTGAGCGGCATTGCCTCCGGATTTCACAAATTGGACAAGGAGACTTCGGGCTGGCAAAAATCTGACCTTATTATTATAGCAGCCCGTCCGGCGATGGGGAAAACGGCTTTTGTGCTGTCGATGGCTAAAAATATGGCGATGAATTACAAAACACCGGTGGCTGTGTTCTCGTTGGAAATGTCTAATGTGCAGTTAGTCAATCGTTTAATTGTCAATACAACCGAGATTCCGAGCGAAAAAATCAAACGAGGCAACCTCACTCAAACCGAATGGCAGCAGTTCAACCAGAAAATTGCACCGCTCTACGATGCCCCTATCTTTGTGGACGACACGCCGAGTTTGTCGATTTTTGAACTGCGAACCAAAGCGCGTCGCCTCGTGAAAGAGCACAAAATTCAGTGCCTCGTCATCGACTATTTGCAACTGATGAACGCCAGCGGCATGAAAACGGGCAATCGTCAGGAAGAGGTCGCCGTCATTTCGCGCGGCTTAAAAGGGCTGGCTAAAGAGCTGAATATCCCCATCATAGCGTTGTCGCAGTTGAACCGTGCCGTGGAAACGCGCTCCACCGACAAGAGCGCACAAAGCGGCGGCAGTCGTCCGCAACTCTCCGACCTTCGCGAATCGGGCTCTATCGAGCAGGATGCCGACATCGTCTGCTTCATCCACCGCCCCGAATATTACAAAATATTGGAAGACAATCAGGGCAATTCGCTGAAAGGCAAAGCCGAAATCATCATCGCCAAACACCGCAACGGCGCCACAGGCGAGGTAATGTTAAGTTTCAAACAAGAACTCGTCCGCTTCCAAAATCTGGAAGACGACCAGGTAATCAGCGAATATAAATCAAAAGCCAACGGCGGCAACCACAGCAACCACAGTAGCGCGCAGCCGGCAGCCAGCAATTATCCGCCACCGCCGGCGGCAGAAGAGACGGATTATCCGTTTTAATCCGCTTTGACAAAAAAGATGCTCAGTTCATAAAGTCCGTAGAGGGGAAGAAAGACGAGCGAAAGGGTGAATGGGTCGCCTGTGGGGGTGATAATCGCGGCTACAATCAGCAGGACGACGATGGCAATGCGGCGATATTGGCGAAAAAAAGATTTTTTCAGGATGCCGATTTGCGACAGGAGCCACGACAGGAGCGGCATTTCAAAAATCAGTCCCATCGCCAAAATGAGCATCAGGAAGTTGTCCATATACGAATCCAGCGATATCTCGTTGTGAATCACATCGCTCAAGGAATAGGTATAGAGAAATTGCAACGTCATCGGAAAAATCACCACATAACCCACCGCGCAACCGATGAAAAACATGATTGACCCCAACAGGAATACCCAGCGCACGTTTTTTCGCTCGTTCTCGTAGAGCGCAGGGCTGACGTAGTGCCACGCTTCAAACAGAATATAGGGACAGATAAGCACAAACGCCACCCAGCCCGAAGTGCTCAAATGCCTGAAAAACTGCGATGTGAGGTCGATGTTAATCATGCTAATCGTGTGACCGGTGTCGCAAAAATCGGGCAAAAACGCCACCTGCCGACTCCATTCGCACATGTAGTGATATACGAAAAAATCCGCTCGCGCCGGTCCCAAAATGAGACTGTCGAATATCCAAGGCATCGCCACAAAAGCCCCTATTGCAAAGACAAGCAATGCAATAACGATGCGGAACAACGTCCAACGGAGTTCTTCCAAATGGTCCCAAAAAGACATCTCATGGATACTCATGCTCACTTTTCAGACAAGTTCTTCTTGCCCTATTTCCTTTTCGATGTCTTTTAACCCCTCTTTGAAGCCTTTCACGCCTTTACCGACGCCACGCATCAATTCGGGAATTTTTTTGCCACCAAAAAGTAGCAACACAACCACCAAAATAATAATCCACTCCCAGCCCGAAGGCATCGCTAACAATAAATGTGTCATTTGTTTATTTTTTTTTTAATTTTCGCCGCAAAGGTACGAAATAGTTATGAGTTATCAGCTATGAGTTATGAATTTTCTCCCACACTTGTACATCTCGCGATTTTTATCTAATTTTGTGCCCGAAAAAAAAAGGATATGGATAAAAATACAATCACAGGCTTTGTCCTGATTATAGCGGTGCTGGTGGGGTTTTCGTACCTCAACAGACCCAATGTGGAGCAGCAGGCGGCACTTCGTCGCTACAATGACTCGATTGCTCTGGTGCGACAAATGAATGAATTGGCGGCTGCGTTGGCTACAGAGCCTAAATCGGCTGAAACAGAGGGGATTGCGGCTCAAGCCCGCAGTGACAAGAGTACGACGTTGTCCGATTTGGATAAAAAAGCGCAACTACGCGATGCGTATGGTCCGTTTGCAGCGGCTGTCGGTGGCAAAGAAGACACTGTTACGCTGGAAAACGACCTGCTGGAACTGAAAATCAGCACTCGCGGCGGGCAAATCAGTTCGGCACGGGTGAAAAACTTTTCCAATCACTTGGGCGAGCCGCTGTATTTGTTCGGCACCGACGAATCGGCGTTTGATATGACGTTCACCACCGCCAACAATCGCATCCTGACCACGAAGGATTTTCGGTTTGAAGTCATCCCGCAGACGCCACTCAAAGCGGTGTTGCGACTGCATGCCGATGCCGGGCAGTCGTTGGATTTCGTCTATACGATGCACCCTGGCGACTATTTGGTGGATTTCGACATTCAGGCGACGAATTTGGAAACGGTGCTGTCGCCCAATGCGCCGAATGTGTATTTCAAATGGCGGCAAAAAATTCGCCAGCAGGAAAAAGGGCGAGTGTGGGAAGAACGATACAGTCGCCTGACTTACAAGTTTTTATCTGACGAATTTGAGGAGTTGAGTGACAGCAAAGACGACCAAATAGACATCACCACCCGTTTGAAGTGGATTGGCTACAAAAATCAGTTTTTCTCCTCCGTTCTCATCGCCCACCGTGACTTTGAGTCGGCACGTTTGGAATCGCGCGTGCTAAAAAATGACAAATATGAAAAAGAGTATTCCTCGTCCATTAGCGTGCCTTTTGACAAGGTTGCGGCGAACCGGTTTACCTACTTTCTGGGTCCGAACAAGTACAGTTTGCTGAAAAATTATGATGCCACAAAGTTTGCGCCCGAAGAAAAAGTGGAGTTGGAAAAATTGGTGCCGCTGGGCTGGAAGCCGCTGCTTCGCCCGATTAACAAATACCTGATTATCCCCGTATTTGACTGGCTTACAAGCTGGTGCAACAATATTGGGCTGGCGATTTTGCTGCTGACCGTGATTATCCGTGTTGTGTTGTTTCCGTTGACGTACAAGTCGTTGATGTCTTCGGCAAAAATGCGGGTGTTAAAGCCTCAGGTTCAGGCAATTACGGAAAAATATCCCGGACAGGACAACGCCCTCACACGTCAGCAGAAGACGATGGAACTCTATAAGCAGGTGGGCGCAAGTCCGATGGCTGGCTGCTTGCCGATGCTGGTGCAGATGCCGTTTCTCATTGCGCTGTTCATGTTTTTTCCGACTGCTATTGAGTTGCGTCACAAGGCTTTCTGGTTTGCCGATGATATGGCGACCTACGATTCGATTGTTTCGTTTGGCACCCACATCCCGTTGTTGGGCGACCACATCAGTTTGTTTTGTCTGCTGATGACCGTTTTGATGCTTCTGAACACGAAATTCACGATGGGGCAACAGACAATGGGGCAGGAGCAGATGCCCGGCATGAATCTGATGATGTATATGATGCCGGTGGTGATGTTTTTCGTGCTCAACGACTATCCTGCAGGTCTGAACTGGTATTATTCGGTTTCGTCGCTGATTACGCTGGCTCAAACGATTGGTTTCCGCTTCCTGATTGATGAAAATCAGTTGTTGGCAAAACTCGAAGCGAACAAGAAAAAAGCCAAGCCGGCGAAGAAGAAATCGGGCTTCATGGCACGCTTGGAAGAGGCACAAAGGCAGCAACAGGCACTGCTCAAGCAGCGTCAAAACGAACAAAACAAAAATAGACGTTGATACAGAAGTATCCATCGGTGTTGTTGGAAAATGCGGTCAATGAATTTGCCAAATTGCCCGGCATAGGTCGTAAAACAGCCCTGCGCCTGGTGCTACACTCCTTGAAACGCTCACCGGAAGAGGTAGAAACGTTCGGCAACGCGATGATTGAACTGCGCCGAGAGGTCAATTACTGCCGCGTGTGCCACAATATCTGCGACGACGAAGTATGCCAAATCTGCGGCGATTTGTCGCGCGACGCCTCCCTAATCTGCGTGGTCGAAAACATCAAGGAAGTGATGGCGATAGAAAACACGGGGCAGTTCAGAGGCTTGTATCATGTGCTCGGAGGCATCATTTCGCCGATGGATGGCATCGGTCCAAAAGATTTGCAGATAGAAAGTTTGGTAGAGCGCGTGAAAGCAGGCGGCATCAGCGAACTGATTTTCGCGTTAAGTTCCACAATGGAAGGCGACACCACCAATTTTTACATCTACCGCAAACTCTCCGACACCGCCGTAAAAATGTCTATCATCTCGCGAGGCATCTCCATCGGCGACGAAATCGAATATGCCGATGAGATTACGCTGGGGCGGTCTATTTTGAACCGGACTAATTTTGTGGATACTTTGAAGTTCGTCTGAATCATGATTTACAGAATTTTAGGATGAACAGGATGATAAATAAAAATAACAGACAATGCTAAAAAAACAAACATGGCTAATAAGCCTCATCCTGCTGACAGGATGCACCAACAAGAGCAACACGCAGAATGTGTCTAATCCGCAGCGGGCGTTTGTGCTGCCCGCCATTCCGGAACTGTTGACGGAGCCGCGAGACCGTGCAGACTATCTGGTGACGCATTATTGGGATAATTTTGATTTCAGCGACACCACCTGTGTCCACCGTCCCGAAATTACGGAGCAGGCTTTTGTGGATTTCATTGATGTGTTGCCCCATGCGCATCGGCAGGCGACTGTGTTGAGCATTCAATACCTGATGTACAAGGCGGAGGAGGAACCTACCGGCACCATGCTGCGCTATTTTTTAACCACAGCCAAAACGTATCTGCACGACCCTAATTCCCCGATGCACAACGATGAGTTGTATATTCCGGTGGCGCAATACATCCTTGCGAGCCGTAGCCCACTGCTGACTATTGCCGAGAAAGAGCCTGCAAAATACCATTTGGAGATGATGTTGAAAAATCGCGTGGGCGAGCAGGCAACCGATTTCAGCTATACCTTGCCATCGGGGCAGTCGGGACGGCTACACCGGATAGCGAGCGAATATACCCTCTTGCTATTCTACAACCCCGATTGTCACGCCTGTGCGGAGGTCATAAGTGCACTCGAAAGTTCGGATGTTCTCAACAACCTGCAACGCAACGGGCGACTGAAAGTGCTGGCACTGTATCCCGACAAAGATTTGGAAATCTGGAAGCAAAAATTGTCGGATATGCCCAAAAATTGGATTATAGCCCACGACAAAAACACCACCATAGAAAACAAGCACCTCTACGACCTGCAAGCCATCCCAACCATCTACCTGCTAAGCAAAAACAAAACAGTAATCCTAAAAGACGCCACCGCGAAGCAACTAATCCAATTTATAACACAGAACTCATAACTCATTTTTTCGCCTGTTGCGAACGATGCGAGAACAAATCCTCTTTGGCTTGCAAATCAAATAAGACCATGATTTTTATACCAAATAGAGATTTCTTCCGTGCATTGTTTCACAAATTCATCGCCGGTCACATATCCATCCGGAATCATACCCATGGCAAGTTGCTGACTTCGCCTCATTTTCTTTTCTTCGCGGGTTTCCTCGCATATTAGTCTAAGAGCTCCCATATTACTGAGTTTTTAAACTATTTCCCCTCCGCGAAGTTACAACTTTTATCCCAAACAACAAAAAAAGAAAGTGGCTACAGAGCAACCGCACCAAAATTACGGTGACCAACTAACCTGTACGAGCAGCCTTAACCTGATTAAAAATTTGCATCAAGCGTTTATCTGCTGCCGCT
>NZ_BBRU01000145.1:0-770 GCF_001431085.1 Candidatus Symbiothrix dinenymphae | reverse complement strand
AATATTAGTGTTTTGTTGACCGTTTAGTAAGAACGTATAAACTAAAAAGTATGGAGAGTTTAACAATTGTTAGAGAAGCATTTTGCAAAGTGAAAGATGTAGTATTTCACGATTCGATAATGCTTGATGATTCGCTGATTCAAATCGGGCAGTACGTTTTGAATGAACAGCGAAATACGCTGAAGTTTGCGCATCGAAAAACGCAGCACCTGTCGCCTCGTGAGTGCGACATTCTGGGCGTACTCTGGCGCGATGTTGAAAGGTTGGTTAGCCGCGAAGCGTTGCTGGCTGCCTATTGGCAGAGTTGTTCTGTGTATGCCTCGCGCAGTTTGGATTTGTTCATCCACCGTTTGCGCAAGCAATTGGCAGCCGACCCCAAAGTCAAGATTTTGACCATTCGCAACAAAGGTTTTCTGCTGACGGTGGATTATCAGCAGGAGTGACTGTCACAATTATTTTGCCGGGCGAACTGCGACTGTGAGAAGACAACAAGCTGTTGTTGCAAATAAGGGCAAAATTAGGCTACACTTTGCGCTCAAATTTGAGGTTGCCAATTGCTATTAATCTGTAATTAATGATGCAGCAATAATGCGATGTATGAGTATTGTGGTGCCGGTTATGGTAAAAATAGTTGTATTCGGCTTGCTCATAACTCGAGTTTATAATTGGTACCATAGTGGGTGTTTAATATTTTCTCTACATTTTTCCACACCTCTTGATGCGTATAGGTTTTCTTGTTGCTATTTTCTGCGACGTTCATTGCTGCAGTT
>NZ_BBRU01000144.1:0-773 GCF_001431085.1 Candidatus Symbiothrix dinenymphae | reverse complement strand
AAGCTCTGCAACCAAAACACTTACAAGATAAAGCAAATAAGGCGAAAAAATCAACAATTGGTAACCGGTAACTGGTAACTGCAAACTGGTAACTGGTAACTGGTAACTGGTAACTGCAAACTGGTAACTGTAAAAGCTTGCAAACAAAATCAGCCCGCCCAAACAATGATGCAACCGATTGATTGATGCGCTTTTATGCACATTCAGCAAGCCATAAAACTCCCACAAGCAACAAACCGTCACCACTGCAAACAATGCCCCAAAGGTGCAGGCACCACCCATGATGCCGCCTAAGATGACCAGCACGTAAATTAGCCCTGTTATTGAGCGAGTGAGCATATTTTTCATACTTTATATAAATTTTCTTTTTTCTCGTCATTGCGGGTCACGCCCGCAATGACGATGCTAATCAACTTTTCCAGTTTCCTCTTTTGCTTTTCTGCCCCACCTGCGCCGTTTTGGGGCTTCTTCTGCTTTCGGGGCTTCTTCTGCCTCTACTTCCGGCTTTATCAGCCCTTGCTGTTGCAGGATTTCTTGCGAGCGCGATGTCCATTGGCGTTTGCCGAAAATGCGCTCCAAGTCGTCGGAATAGATGACTTCTTTTTCTAACAATATGTCTGCTAACTGCTTGTGAGAGTCCTTGTTGAGTGCCAGGATTTCCTTTGCTCGCAGGTATTGTTCGTTCACGATGCGCTTCACTTCTTCGTCTATCCGGGTGCCGACATCGCCAATGTCTGCAACGAAGCCGCACTGATTGCCGCCCGCGGTGGCAA
>NZ_BBRU01000143.1:0-775 GCF_001431085.1 Candidatus Symbiothrix dinenymphae | reverse complement strand
GTGTATCTGTCTCATTATCAATTAGCTACATTGGCTATAAGACTCTTGAGGTGGATGTGTATGAATACACTGAGCCGCTGACAGTGTATCTCCATGAAGACCGCAACTTCTTGAGCGAAGTGGTTGTGGTGGGCTATGGCACACAAAAGCGGAAAGAGTTGACGGGTTCCGTAGCAACAGTCAATAAACAAGCCTTGTCGCAAATTTCTACTTCGTTTGAAAGTTTGTTGGGCGGTGCTGTTTCCGGCTTGAACGTGACCCAAACTTCCGGACAGCCGGGTGCCGGATTCAATATCCGTATTCGCGGTGCCAACTCCGTAACGGCTGCCAATGAGCCGCTTTATGTGATAGACGGCGTGATTGTGTATGACGACAACGGAGCCACGTCGTCCGCTTCGGGCACAGGTGTTACCCGCGTAGGTGGTCGCATCGACCCTTTGGCGAGTATAAATCCGAGTGATATTGAGTCGGTGGATGTCCTGAAAGACGTGTCGGCTACCGCAATTTACGGGTCGCGGGGTGCCAATGGAGTTATCATTATTACTACCAAAAGTGGTAAAAAAGGGAAAAACAACATTGAGTATCAGTATTCTATCGGTGTGCAGCAAGCCGCTAAAAAGTTAGACCTGCTGGGGGCAAGCGACTGGGCGCGATTGAACAAGGAAATTTATCAGGTTACGGAGTTTGATAAAGGGGAATATTACGGATGGACTGATGCGCAGTTGGATGCTTTGGGCAAAGGAACAAACTGGCAAGATGCCGCTTTGCATCCAGC
>NZ_BBRU01000142.1:0-776 GCF_001431085.1 Candidatus Symbiothrix dinenymphae | reverse complement strand
GACATTGTGTTCCGCGTATATGACGATGGCGTGGCTTTCCGGTACAAACTGTATCGCAGCGAACGCATCGGCAATCGCCAGTTAACCAAGGAATTGACCACCTTCGCTATTCCCGGAAATCCGGATGCCTGGGTAGTGGAATACGGTGGATACGCCACTCCCAATGAAGCCGAATTTATGGAAAAGAAATTGGATGCGGTATCGGACAAAACCATTGCCGGGCTGCCGTTTCTGATGAAATATGCCGACGACTGCTGGGTGGCTATCACCGAAGCGGAAATTGATAATTTCGCAGCGTTTTATCTCGGTACAAACGGGCAGAAAAACCAACTGACGACCAAGTTAGTGCCTCTGCCCGGCGAAGAAGAACAGGGCGTGAAAGTCCGTTTTGCGGACGATGCCCAAACACCCTGGCGCGTTATCATGATTGGCAACACGCCCGGAACGCTGATTGAATCGGAAATCATTCAAAACCTGAATCCGCCCTGCGCTATCGCAGACCCGTCCTGGATTAAACCGGGAATGAGTGCGTGGGACAACTGGTGGAGTGGCAACGTGAAAATGGAGATGCCGGTCATCAAAGAATATATCGACTTTGCTTCCGAAATGGGTTGGCCCTATATGCTGGTGGATTGGCAATGGTACGGACAGTTCAACAGGTCGGAAGCCGACATCATCCGTTGTGCTGCGGATAACCACTTATTGGTTGATTTTCACGGTGCCTACAAACCCGACGGCATCATCCGCACTTACCCGAACATGCTCACGCGGGAAGG
>NZ_BBRU01000141.1:0-786 GCF_001431085.1 Candidatus Symbiothrix dinenymphae | reverse complement strand
ACACATGAAGGAGAGTCAACGCACCCACATCATCGTAATCGGGTCCCAAATCCGTATCGAAAATCACCGAAACAGGAAAGTGCTTCTCTGTTTCCAAAATATTAGAAAGAGCAGATACCATAATATGGTTGTAATCGGGATGGATATAATGAAATACCTTGACGGAACTCTTTTTCACTTTCAAATCTCCTTTTAAAACAGGAAATTTGGCGGAGCTTTCGGATACCTCCGAAAGACGGACAGGGTCAAATGCAAACACCTTTACCTCTTTCTTGCTGATTCCCAGTTTTTTGGCTTCCCGGGGCGAGCAGGCAATATAGCCGCCATCCTGCCGTGCATAAATTTTGCGACCGGCGGCATGGAAAAAAGCAGGAGTACTCCAAATCCATTTTTCCTTTGTGGTAAGCGTGTCGGGCGTGCGGTCCAAGTATGGAACAGGGTCTTCGGTAGATGCGGTGAAAGCATAATTGAAAAAATTGTGGAGCCGTGCAGAAACGTTTTTCAAACATTCTGCCTGATTGGGGGCGATGAAGCAGGTGTTATAGGTATTGTCGTTTTTTGCCAGTACATCTTCCTTTGTTGCCTGCCGGTAATCGCCGTTCGGGATGCAGGGACACCAATAAACAGGCAAATCGCTTTTTAAGAGACAACGATAGGCATGGGGGTCTAATCCGGCATTACACTCATCCTGTGTGCCGCTCGGTCCGTTGCCGGCACTGATATATACGGCGGAAACTTTTTGCCGCAACAGTTCCGGGTCACGGTTGTAGGCCGCAGCAAAATCAA
>NZ_BBRU01000140.1:0-789 GCF_001431085.1 Candidatus Symbiothrix dinenymphae | reverse complement strand
GAATCAAATCGTCCAGAAGCCCGGTCCCCAGCCCTCCCTCAATGGGGGAGAAGGCTCCCCCCTGAGGTGGGGCTGGGGAGGGCTGAGCTGAGGGGGGGCTGAGGCTGAGGCTGCCATTAGCAATCATCGAAGCCTCATCCACAATAAACAGCGTGTGGGAATGCTTGTTGAAGTCCAGACTAAACCCCGATGCCTCGTTGGAAAAGTCGCGCTGCCGGTAGATTTTTTTGTGAATAGTGTAAGCATTTTGCCCCGCATAACCGGCAAAAACCTTTGCCGCACGCCCCGTAGGGGCTAAAAGGACAGAGGGCTGCTGCAATTCCGTCATCGTCTTGACCAGCGCACCCACCAGCGACGACTTGCCCGTGCCGGCATAGCCTTTGAGCAAAAAAACAGAATCCGAATTGCGGTCACACAGAAAAGCATTCAACGCTTCGAGAGCCAACTGCTGCTCAGTAGTCGGCTCAAACGGGAAATTGTGCTTGATTTGCTCTAAAAATTCTGCCATCATTGGACAAAGGTACAACTTTTTTAATGATTATCCGCAATCATACCACTAAATAGCGTCCCCTGCAAGCAATTTCCGGTTTTTGTCCCGCAGGGACAGCACTTTATTAACCGTAGACTTTAGTCTACGGGAGTGACGGAGCCCACACCCCAAAGTCCCGCATGGGACGACACATTGTTTATACCGTAGACTAAAGTCTACGGTTAATAAAGTGCTGTCCCTGCGGGACAAGGAGCGAAAGCCAAGTGGTATGATTGCGGATAGTCATAACTTTTTTTGTT
>NZ_BBRU01000139.1:0-790 GCF_001431085.1 Candidatus Symbiothrix dinenymphae | reverse complement strand
AAGATGGGCAAAAAACTGAAAGAACTCATCCCACGTCAGCAGTATGACGTGGCAATTCAAGCCGCCATCGGCGCAAAAATCATCGCCCGCGAAACCATCAAAGCCGTCCGCAAAGACGTAACCGCCAAATGCTACGGCGGCGACATCTCCCGCAAGCGCAAACTCCTCGAAAAGCAAAAGGAAGGCAAAAAGCGCATGAAACAGGTCGGCAATGTGGAAGTGCCGCAAAAAGCTTTCCTCGCAGTGCTGAAATTGGATTAAGTGCTTAAAACCGAATTAATAATTGAGCATAACACGCAGATGGACATACAATTACGCGCATTAGAGCCGGAAGATTTGGACACGCTGTATCGTTGGGAAAACGACACGGAATTGTGGCGTCACGGCTCCACACTAACCCCTTTCTCCAAATTCACCCTGCGAAAATACCTCGCCAAACAGCATCAAAGCATCTTCCAAACCGCCCAACTCCGCCTGATGATTGTAGAACAGCAGTCAAACACCCCCGCAGGCATGATTGACCTGTACGATTTCGACCCGCTGAACGGACGGGCAGGCATCGGCATCTTGCTCGATAAGCCGTTTCGGAGAAAAGGCTACGGCAGCCAAGCCCTCACACTGATGGCAAAACAGGCGTTTGAAACACTACATTTGCAACAGATTTATGCTTTCGTGCCGCTGACCAATCAGCCAAGCCTTCAATTGTTCCAAAAGTCCGGCTATGAACAAAATGGGGTGTTAAAAAACTGGCTGAAAACTCCACAGGGGTATGTGGATGTGGCGGTGATGC
>NZ_BBRU01000138.1:0-797 GCF_001431085.1 Candidatus Symbiothrix dinenymphae | reverse complement strand
CGGGGCGACCAACTCCTTTTGATGCAGCAGGAAGCCATTATCAGGGCATCCGGGATGAGTGATTCTGCCCTGCAAGCGGCAAAAGCAATCAATACCAAAGTGTTTGACATCGTTGCCAAATCCACCAACCCAAAGCAATTGACAACCGACCTGACAGCCGTTCTGAAACAACTTTTGAAAGATAATCCTGCCGCTAAACCGCAAGGAATGAGCGACAGTGATTTTATTGAGGCAACGGTCGCACAAGTTTCCGCCCCGTGGATGCAATATTTCATCAAATATGACCCTGCACAGGCATTGGAAAAGGTGCAATGCCCCGTTTTGGCACTTGCCGGCTCAAAAGATTTGCAAGTGCCGGCAACAGTAAATTTGGAGGCAATAAAAGAGGCATTAGTTAAGGGGAAAAATAAAAATGCGTCCGCAAGAGAAATCCCCAATCTCAACCATTTGTTTCAGGAATGTGCGACAGGCTTGCCCTCCGAATACGCAACGATAGAGCAAACGTTTTCGCCCATCGCCTTAGAAGAAATTTTGCAATGGCTAAAGTATGGGCAGGCGGATGAGTTGAATTAGTTTTTTTTCCCTGCACAATCCTTCTGGCAAGATTTTTGATAGTATTATGCAGATAAACATACGAATTTGCGATTATTATTGAAAGGAGGATTGATTATGGGCAAGAAAGATTTAAAAAAGGCAACAGACGACCTGACAAATCAGCAGAAACCGGAAGAAATTTTGGAAACAACTGACAATTTGGCAGATGTGGCGACTGCGGAGGAGGCTGAAAGTGTTGAGGA
>NZ_BBRU01000137.1:0-799 GCF_001431085.1 Candidatus Symbiothrix dinenymphae | reverse complement strand
CCCAGAAAGGCTTTTCCGAAGGTGCCGCCGCTCATTTTGGATACGCCTTCCATGCGATTGACGAAGATGATTGGCACTTCTTTCAATGTGAATCCGCATTTGTAGGCGGTGTATTTCATCTCGATTTGGAAGGCATAACCCTTGAATTTGATTTTGTCTAAATCAATGGTTTCCAAAACTTTACGTCTATAGCATTTGAAGCCGGCTGTCGTATCGCAGATTTTCATTCCGGAAATAATACGCACATATTTGGATGCAAAATAGGACATCAGCACACGCGAAATAGGCCAATTAACCACATTCACACCGGAAACATAACGCGAACCAATTGCAACATTCGCACCATCATCTTTGCACGCCTGATAGAGCCGAAGCAAATCATCGGGATTGTGCGAAAAATCGGCATCCATCTCAAAAATGTACTCGTAATCGTACTGCAACGCCCATTTGAAGCCCGCAATATAAGCCGTTCCCAAGCCCAATTTGCCTGCCCGCTCCACAATATGCAGCCGTCCGGAAAATTCCGGTTGCAAACTTTTGACGATTTGCGCCGTCCCATCCGGCGAATTGTCGTCAATAATCAACACATCGAAAGGGTGGGGGAGCGGCATCACCTTGCGGATGAGCTTTTCGATGTTCTCCCTCTCGTTGTAAGTGGGTATAATGACTATACTGTCTTTCATGCCGCAAAATTACAAAAATTATTGGAGATATGCCGTCACTTGCCCGCTGATTTGCATCAGGGAAATTTCGCACAGTTTGGTGCTGTATTGCGCTTGCAGGAGGCGTTCTTCGGCTT
>NZ_BBRU01000136.1:0-551 GCF_001431085.1 Candidatus Symbiothrix dinenymphae | reverse complement strand
GATTTTTTGGATGAATGGAGTAATCAATTATCAAAACTGATATAGGAAGTATGGAATTACAATTTAATGAGTTGAGCGTATCCTGTCCGCAACCTTGTGTAAATAAATACACTGCAGATAGTAAAATGAACCAATTTGCGGGAGCAGTTGCTGAAGCAAGGAAAAAAGGTTTTCGACACATCCGTTCCCATTACGATACAAACCAAATCATACTTTCGCCTAATTATTCGTTGTTTGATTGGTTAAATAGCAAAGATGTTCAGAGAGAACATAAAGATATATTGTATGGTATGTTTGTCCTACCCTTTATCAAAGAAAACGATGCTGTAGTTGAGAAACAATATGTAGAAGAAAATTATTATTTTGAAGATAACACAAATGGTATTAATAGAATTAGATGCATTGGATTAGCAGGAGCTTATTTGTATGATACTTTGTGTATCAGCCTATCTACACACTTTGTTTGGAATCAGCATAAACTTCCCATAATAATTGAAAAAGAGAATCAATTCTCTACAGAAGAAATTCTGAATATATCCTCCAAAGATTCT
>NZ_BBRU01000135.1:0-13223 GCF_001431085.1 Candidatus Symbiothrix dinenymphae | reverse complement strand
AGTATTTCAATGTGCTACTGATGAGTTTTATGATTATCCTGACCCCTTTTTGGTCTGCTGCAACGGAAGCTTTTGCCAGAAACGACTTTGCATGGATACGCAATGCGGTGAAACGATATAAGCAACTGTTGCTACTATTCATCGGATGCGGTGTAGTCATGTTGCTGGTAGCCTCGTTTGTGTATGATTTGTGGATTGGGAAGGGGGTGCTTTCTATTCCATTTCAGATGTCGTTGTGGTGCTTCATTTATATTGCAACCACCATGTATGGTGCCGTTTATGTGAATTTGTTAAATGGCATCGGTGCCATTAAAATTCAGTATTATTGCAGTTTAGTAACACCAATTTTGTTTATAGCACTCTGTTGGCTGTTTATCGTGCAATGGCATTGGGGTGTTTACAGCCTGTTTATTGTGTCGATTATCTCTAATTTGAATGGCATCTTTTTGGCACCGGTGCAATATCGCAAAATTTTTGTGCATGGGAAAGGAGGATTATGGAAAGCGTAAAGCCAATAGATGCGGCGACAATGGATGCAACTACCTTTGAAAAGCATCTTACTCGCTTTTTGCTGGGGATTTTGACTTATTCCATAACAACAGTTATCATTGCTTCGGAAATACCTTTGGGGGTGCTTTTTAATATTGCTCAATTGGTGGGTTTGGGTCTTTATATGTATTATTGGATTAAATTGGCATCACTCCAAAATATTTCTGCATGGTATTTGCGTATTGTCCTTTTTCTCTTTTTGACTTGGCAGTGCTACATTGTTTATCATGGGTTTAAATTTGATTATCCCTACCTCAAAGAATATCTTTTTAGTGACGGCTATCGTTTATTGCCATATTTAGTGCCATTGGTTGTGTTTATTCCGGTTAAGAATCCGTTGTTTTTGCAGAAATTATTTGGCTACATCCATAAGTTTGGGGTATTTTTTCTTTGTGCTTTTCCCTTTCTTTTTTTCGTTTTAACCTCCGACTTAAGTTTTTCTGAGCAATATATCTGGGTGTTTGCGATGGGAAGTGGGCTGACTTTGCTGACTGCTTTTTATCATCCGAACAAAAATGTACAGATTGCTGTGATTGTCATGTTAGTGGGATTGCTTTTGGCGACTATCATGGCGCGGCGCAATATCATGCTGTCATGTGGTTGCTTTTTACTGTTTGCCCTTTTTCTCATCATTCTTGTAAACAAAAATATCATGCTTGCAAAGAAAATTGGGTTTCTCTGTTTGGCGGGATTGATAGGGCTCGCGGGATATGTTGTCTTTGTTTCCAATCAGGATGGAATGTTTTCCAAAATTACTCAAAAGGCTACGGAAGATTCACGGACAGAGGTGTTTTTGGGTTTCTTTTTGGATATGGAAAATAAAGACATCGTGATAGGAAAAGGGCTGAATGGCACCTATTATGCTCCCGGTATAGATGAAGATTGGGTGGGTGGCAGAAGCAAAACCAACAATTATCGCGATTTGGATTATCGCGTGTATATTGAATGTGGCTATCTTCAATTGATGTTGAACGGTGGAGTGGTGTATGTAGCTCTTTTTCTGTTGGTGTTGTTGCCTGCTATTGTGCTGGGGCTTGTTTTTTCCAAAAACATTTTTTCCAAAGGCTGCGCGCTGGTAATTTTTTTGTGGCTGATTGATATGGTCCCATTTGGGCTTCCGGCATTTACACCTCGATACTTTATAGTGTGGTTTTGTGTGGCACTCTGCTACTCCAAAGAACTGCGTCGGATGAGTGACGAACAAATAAAAGAACTTTTATACCCTCAAAGTCAAACAATATGAAAGTAATACTATTGACAGACCAGCTAATTCAATCCAAAGACACATTCATTGCGGGCGGGTGGATGCAGTCTTTAATGCAGGTTTTGCAAAATTCAACAACGCTGGAAGTGGCTGTTGTCGGATTAACTCAAGGCGATGCTTGCGTTGAAAAGGAGCATAATATTACCTGGAACAAGGTTCAGGAACGTACCTATAACCCCTTTAAGCGGATTTATCACCGTTGGCGATGCACTATTCAGGATAGTGAGGTCATAGAGGATTATGTGACTGCCATTCAGGATTTTAAGCCGGATATTGTACATATTTTCGGTGTAGAAAATTTTTTATGCAGCGTTATTCCCCACGTTGATTCAAAAGTGGTTGTGCACTTGCAAGGTTTAATCAATCCATATCTCAACGCCTATTTTCCTCCGGGTATTTCCGAGGAGTCGTTTCAGCGACAGTCGTTTCATTGGAAGTCTTATTTGCGCGGAGCAAGTCAGCGGCAGTGGCATAAAATGTTTCAGGCACATGGCAAACGGGAATTGGAGTATTTCCGGTCAATCCGTTTCGTGATGGGGCGCACCCATTGGGATAAAGCTATTGCCGCAGTCTTAGCAAAAGATGCGTACTATTTTCATTTGGACGAAGTGCTTCGCCCCGATTTTTATGCTGCTGAGGCATGGCAGCCGAAGCAACGCGAAGTGGCGCAATTCATTTCTGTCCTGTCGCCGTCCATTTACAAGGGCTTTGATGTGATTTTGAAAACAGCTTCGCTGTTGAACACAAGAGGCATCCGGTTTCAATGGACAGTCTGCGGCACGTCCGAAGCAAACCCGCTTGTGCGCACTATGGAAAAAATACTGCAAAAGAAATACAATCAAAATAACGTATTGTTTTTAGGTCGGCAAACAGCCCCGGAGTTAGTTTCGCGGTTGTTGGATGCCGACATATTCATTCATCCTTCGTACATTGAAAATAGCTCCAACAGCGTGTGTGAGGCACAGATGTTAGGGTTGCCGGTGGTTGCCTCGTATGTGGGCGGGATTCCCTCATTGGTAGAAAGTGAAAAAACCGGCATTTTATTTCCGACAAATGATGTCTATTTCCTTTCGGAAACAATTGTGTCGCTATTGCGCAATCCGCAAAAAATGCAGTTGCTTGGGCAAAATGCAAGAATAGTTGCCCATCAACGGCATAATAAGGAGGCAATATTGAAAAACATCGAAAACATCTATCAACAAATAATACAGACGAAATGAAAGCATATATCACAGCAATTATAAAACAGTTCAAAACAGATTTCTCCGGCTATTTTTTTTCACGTTGCAGGTATGAAAAATACAAAGTTAGTGGATGGTATTATTCATTTATTATGCGTTTCTTTGCATTTTTAAAAGGAATAAAAATTGGAAAGGAATCTGTATTTTTTAGTGCCACTTTTTTTTGCAGACACCCGGAATCTGTTATAAGCATCGGCAACAATTGCACCTTTGACTCTTCTAAATTTCGCAACCCTATCGGTGTCAATCGGTGTTGCATGGTGGTGACCTATACTACGCGGGCAAAAATAGAAATTGGAAATTCAAACGGCTTTTCAGGTGTTAAAATAGGCTGTTTCCAGAATATCACCATTGGCGACAATTGTTTGTTCGGTGCTAACGTGCTGATAACTGATTCTGATTGGCATCCGATAGACCCAGCAAAGAGGCAAGACCTCGGAGATGATTATGCAGCAACTAACAAGAAACCGGTAAAAATTGGCAATAATGTTTTCATCGGCGTAAATACTATCATTTTAAAAGGCACTACGATTGGCGACAATTCCGTGATTGGAGCCGGCAGTGTGGTGTCGGGCAATATTCCTGCAAATGTGATTGCGGCGGGCAACCCGTGCAAAGTCATTAAATCGCTGTAAATCAATTGTTGAACTTATGGTGGGGCTACTCAGCCACCTTCCACTCCTTGACATTGCGAGCAGCAGTGTCAAACACCACGCCCACTTTCACAATCTCGCGTTTTTCATCGACAGTACCTCCTGAGGTGACTTTAAATTCAAAAATGTAGGGGTGCCCGTTTCGTACCAATAATCGCCAAATTCTCCTTTTGCTAAAACGTTTATAGTACAGAGAAAAAAACTTTGAGAACGGTAAGTTCAATTAGTAATTGATTTCAATACTCGAAATAAATTAAGACAAACCCAACTCCCCCGACCAACGCTACATAACAACTGAGCAGGGAAGGCAATTTTTGGGAGGTTTTGACGTTTAAACATCAACAAAAATAAAAAAACATGAAATAGTGACGACAAACTGACCTTGCGCACAAATTTGATAGATACCTACATTCAGGTGATGGATTTCATCAAAACCCGCGCATGCCTGCCCGACATGTTCTATTTGGAAGGCGACAGACGCAAAGACCTTCGGGAGTTGATATTTCGCGAAATCGTTGCCAATGCCATCGTGCACCGCGAATACACCAGTGCCTATCCCACACAAATTGTCGTTTACAGCAACCGTGTAGAAATCAGTAACCCCAACAAGCCGCTCTTTCGAGGCGTATTGTCGTTAGACGCATTCAATCCGTATGCCAAAAATCCCAATATCCGCAAGTTTTTTTCAGAATTTCGCTGGACAGACGAAATCGGCTCAGGGGTAAAAAATGTGCACAAATATCTTTGGATATATGCAAAGTCAAGACCCATATTTGTGGAAGACGACCAATTCCGCACCATTATTCCGCTTGTAGGCTCTGTATTAGGTGAAGAAAAAGCCAATATATTGATGGAATTAGTAGGTTTGGACAAATCCAAGTTGAGCGAAGAAACCATCAACGCAATCGAAGCCTTAGAATTGGCTCCCGAATACGCAGAAATCACCGACTATGACGAGCTGTTTTTTAAAAAGGGGGGAAGCTGGAGCAAAAAAGGGGGGGAGCATAAAAGTCTTAGATTGCTCATAAACAGCGAGTTACAATTTGATGATTTTAAAAAGGGGGGAAGCTGGGGCGAAAAAGGGGGGAAGCTGTTTGCAAAACGAACACTGAGCATTTTTCAACTTTTGTTAATAACGTTAAGCCCTAAAACGGCTGAAGAAATTCAAGAACTAACCGGTTTTGTGACGCGAGAAAAACAGCGCGAACTATATTTGCACCCGCTACGCAGTGAAGAATTTTTGAAACACACCATCAAAGACAAACCCAACTCCCCCGACCAACGCTACATAACAACAGAGAAGGGTAGGCAATTTTTGGGAGGTTTTGACGTTTAAACATCAAAACGAAAAAGAATGAAACTGTCAATAATAACAGTCAATCTCAATAACGCGACGGGTTTGGAAAAAACCATCCAAAGCGTGATTGCACAGACTTTCACTGATTATGAATACATCATCATTGATGGCAATTCATCGGACAATAGTGTGGAAATCATTAAAAAGTATGCGGAGCATATTGCTTACTGGGTGTCTGAGCCGGATGGTGGGATATATCAAGCGATGAATAAAGGCATTGAGCGGGCTACCGGCGAATGGCTCAATTTTATGAATTCGGGAGATACTTTTTGTGCGCCCGATACAATTCAATCGCTTGTGGATGAGGGCGGTTTTTCAAATAATCAGGCGATCCTGTATGGCAATAGAATAACAAATTGTGATGGTAAACTGATTGAGCAAAAAAGTAATATCAAACATATAAGATGCACTATGAGTGTTTTTCATCAGTCCTGCTTTGTGCCAACCGCCTTGCACAAGGAAAATCCTTTTGACACATCATACAAAATAGCAGCAGATTATGATTTTTTGTACAAGATGGTTCTTAAAAAGGTTGAATTTGTTCATTCGGAAGTAAATGTGTGTCTGTTTCCGGTTGGAGGGCTATCTTGCAATATTGAGCCTCAACTTAAAGAGGCTTTTGCAGTTGTTAGAAGCCACAATAATAGCACGGTTCGTATAAACGGATACATCCTTTTAAGCCTCTGTCAGCGGTATTACATCAGTTATTTTCTCAAAAAGTATTGCCCGTTTTTTCATAAATTCATTAAACAACTATACCGAAAATGGACAAAATATTAAGCATCATCGTTCCTGTCTATAATCAAGAACCTTACCTTGCAAAATGCTTGGATAGTTTGCTAAATCAAGATTTAACAAACTATGAAATACTTGCCATCAATGATGGTTCAACAGACAATAGTGCCAATATATTAGAAAAGTATGCTCTAAAATATGACAATGTTATGGTCGTGAATCAAGAAAACAAAGGACTGGGTGGGGCACGAAACACAGGATTAAGTAGAGCACGGGGAAAATATGTGATGTTTATAGATAGTGATGATTATATTGAACCAAACTCTTTATCCATTCTTATCAATAAAATCAGTGCTGACAAATCGGATATACTCTATGCTAATTTTATCAAGGTAGATACAAGTGGCAATATTGTTGCAAAACAACCGCAGGAACAAACAACTCACTATACAACCGATATTGTTGATAATGTTACTTTCTTTTCGAGACACTTCGGTTTTGTGTGTTATGTTTGCTTATTTATTTTTGAAAGGAATTTTCTTGTGGAAAATAAATTTTCATTTAAAGAAAAAATCTATATGGAAGACACAGAAGCTATACCTCGACTATTAGTTCAGGCAAAAAAGATTTCTATGCTCGATTATCCTTTTTATAATTATGTACAAACTCCCACGTCGATAATGCGGGATAGTAGCAAAACTGAAAAAAGATTAAAGGATACTTTGTATGTAACAAAGTTGTTGCGTGAGTTTCAAGTTCAAAATATTAAAGATGATGGCATCAATGACTGGTTTGATAAACTGAACAGTATTAATGCTGTCAGGCTTTGCAGTGCAGTTTCTAAACAAGGGTTGAATTTTTACAGCAAAGTTGTGTATAAAACGTTGGTCAGTTTAGATGTTTTTCCTTTATCAACAAAAATTGTTCCGGTGTCATTCAGCATAATGGCATACATTATTAATCTTAATTGGAATGCCGCTGTCGCCTTACTCTCAATTATCAACAAACTAAAAATTTGTTTCTGTTGAAAATAATTTGTAATTTTGTACATTATTTTGATTATAATGAAATTTCTCATCATCCACACCCGTTACCGTTTCCAAGGCGGCGAAGACAGCGTTGTTGTTGCCGAAAAAAAGTTGTTGGAAGATAGTCGTCACACTGTGTCGCTTTTATCTTTTGAAAATTCCTACAATAAGATTAAAGCTCTGTGGTTATTCTTTATTTCTTTTTTTAATGCCATATCTTATTTGACTGTAATTAAGGCAATTAAAGAGTTTCACCCGGATGTAATTCATGTGCATAATTGGTATTTTGCTGCTTCACCGGCAGTTTTTATTGCGGCGCATAGAATGAACATTCCGGTTGTATACACTTTGCATAATTATCGCTTGCTTTGTCCATCAGCTATTTTGTTGCATAACGGTCACATCTTTGAGAATAGTTTGTATCAATCATTCCCGTGGTCTGCCATAAAAAAGAAAGTGTATCGCAATTCTTATTTTCAAACGTTTTGGTTGGGATTTATTGTTTGGTTTCATCAGAAAATGGGGACGTGGAGCAAAGTGGATAAATATATTGTGTTGACGGAATTTTCACGGCAAATATATCTAAAATCAAAGTTAAGTATTCAACCCGAAAAATTGATTGTCAAGCCTAATTTTGTTTGTAAAACAGGTGAAAATGCGAGCGAGAGAAACGATTCTTTCCTGTTTATCGGGCGGTTGAGTGAAGAGAAAGGAATACAATATCTGCTGGATGTTTTTATGAAAAACGGGTTAAGTCTGAAAATAGGGGGCGATGGAGTTTTGCTAAATAGCGTAAAAGAGGTGCATGAACAGCATCCTAACATTCAATATTTAGGAAATTTAAGTCACCGGGAAGTTGCGCAAAATATGCAAGAATGTTCCGCGTTAATTTTCCCCTCAATTTGGTACGAAACTTTTGGTTTAGTTGTTATAGAGGCTTTTTCTCTGGGTTTGCCTGTTATTGCCGGTAATTTGGGTTCAATGTCTTCTTTGATTAGAGATGGTTACAACGGACTACTGTTTGAAGCCGGAAATCCCTTTGATTTACAGGCAAAAATAGCCGAATGGCAGCATAAATCGCAGGAAGAAAAAGCGCAATTTTCAAAAAATGCGTATCAGACATATTTGGACTATTATACGCCGGAACAAAATTTGGCACAATTGGTATCTATTTACAATTCGGTCAAAAAATAAATCACCTTTTGATTTTTTGTAACAATATATGCCCCCAAAATCCGTTATATACTTCAGCGGATAAACACGCGCAAAATATAAAAATGAAAAGAACATATTTCAATGTAAAACTCGAGTTTGACAAACAAACTTTGGAAACGACTATCCAAAATGCAATAGACGAAGCCAAGGTGGGCTATATGTGTTGCATTGAGAGCAATAATTTAACCATCGCTAACATAAATTTTGATTTTCTAAAAATCGTGAATAGTGCATTAGTGAACAGTTGTGATGGCTCTAATGTAGCCATGATATTGGGTTTTCTGCATAAAAAGGAATTTGATTCCTACGTCGGCTCGGATTTATTTGCTAAATATGTGTGTATGAAACATTACAGGCACTATTTTTTAGGAAATACTCCGGAAATTTTGTCCGGCTTAAAAAAGAATTTATCCCTAATAAATTCAAAAATAAGCACTATGTGTTTCGAGGCTTTGCCATTTAAAAGCATTGACGAATTTGATTATGAATCTATAGCAAAAAAAATAAATGACGATAAACCGGATATTATTTGGATTTCATTAGGTGCCCCTAAACAGGAGTTTTTTATGAGTAAGTTAAAACCATTTCTTAATAGAGGCGTAATGATTGGCATCGGAGCCGTTTTTAATTTCAACGCCGGTGTCGGAAAAGTAAGACGTGCACCCAAATGGATGCGGAAATTTCGTATAGAATGGCTATATAGAGCCTTTGAGGAGCCAAAGAAAAATATACCCCGCTATTATAATTTTCTGAAAATTTTGCCCGGCTTGATTAAAGAAGAAAAACGAAAAATAATTATGTCATGAACGCAACCTTCATCCTCCAAGAACTCCTCTCAATCGCGAACCCCGCAAAAGCCCAATTTCTCAGTCGCTTTTTCAAAACCGGCAAAGGGCAATATGGCGAGGGGGACGTCCTGTTGGGCATCAACGTGCCGCTGGTGCGGGATGTTGTGAAACGCTGCCCCAAATTGCCGTTGAGCGAAATCCGGATTTTGCTTGACTCGGAATACCACGAAGTGCGGTTGACTGCCCTGCTGCTGCTCGACAAGCAATTCAAAAAAGCCCCTGCCGATGAGCAAAAAGCCATCTTCGACTTCTATTTGCAGAATGCCCGCAAAGCCAACAATTGGGATTTGGTGGATGTCACCTGTCGCGATGTCGTGGGGCTGTATCTGTTGGACAAACCGGACAGGAGCGCACTCTACCGCTTGGCAGAGAGCGACAATCTGTGGGAGCAGCGCATCGCCATCGTGTCCACATGGATGTTCATCAAGCACGGGCAATTTGATGATACTCTGGCACTTGCAGAAAAACTTCTCCCCCACAAGCACGATTTGATGCACAAAGCCGTAGGCTGGATGCTCCGCGAAGTAGGCAAAAAAGACCGCGAAACATTGGTAACCTTCCTGGAAAAGCACCACAAAACCATGCCACGCACAGCCCTACGCTACGCCATCGAACATTTCCCGCCCGAACAGCGCGCCTATTTTATGCAAAAGTGAAAAGTGTCATAAAAACAGTGGCAGCAATGACACACGCTTGCTATTCAAAAAAATGTTGTAACTTTGCAGCATAAATAAAAACAGATGGAAGATATACAAATAAATGTTGATAAAATTGTTAGACATTGGATAGAATCTTCGGACGAGGACTTTGCCACGGTGCTTGTTTTGTATAAAACCAAAACATACCATTGGTCCTTGTTTATGGGGCATATTGTTGTTGAAAAACTATTGAAAGCCTATTTTGTAAAGAAAAATGCAACGCATCCACCCTTTACTCATAATTTATACCGTTTGGCAGAATTAAGTCATATTGAATTAAGCGAGGAACAAGCTAAATGGCTCGATAGAATCACCACATTTAACTTGAATGCCCGCTACGATGATTACAAAAAAGAGTTTCATGCATTGTGTACCCCTGAATTTACAGAAGAATGGATAAATAAAATAAAAATTTTGCAACAATGGATAAAACAAATGCTTTAAAAATTGTCCAGGAATATGCCGATGCGGTAAGAACTCATTTCGATTACAGCAAAGTGATTCTTTTCGGGTCTTATGCCAAAGGCAACTTTCACGAAGACAGCGATATTGATGTTGCCGTAGTGTTTGCTGATTATGATAATCGCATGGAAAGGCAGTTAGAATTGATGAATTTGACGCACAAAATCGACAGTCGAATAGAGCCGCATCCCTTCCGAGAGAATGAATTTGAAATATCCAACCCGTTTGTAAACGAAATCATAAAATATGGTCAGGAAATAGTACTTGCATGAAACGATGATGACTTTTGACCAGATACATAACAATCAACAGGCATTGCTGCTGCAATGTATCAGCGGCAGCAAAGCCTACGGTTTGGATACGCCGCAGTCGGACACGGACATTCGGGGCGTTTTTGCGCTTGATAAAAAGACGTTTTACGGGCTACGGTCGGTTGAGCAGGTGGATAATCCGAGCAATGACATCACTTATTACGAACTGAAACGCTTTGTAGAGCTGCTTCTCCGCAACAATCCCAACATTTTGGAACTGCTGAACACGCCTCCCGATAAGGTGCTGTATCGGCATCCGGTGATGGATTTGATTCGTCCGGAAATGTTTTTGTCGAAACTTTGCCTGAGCACTTTTGCCGGTTACGCGCAGTCGCAAATCAAAAAAGCGAAGGGGCTTAACAAAAAGATATTCAACCCGATAGATGAAAAGCGCAAGAGTGTTTTGGATTTTTGTCACATCATCGAAGGCTATTCAACCGTTCCGCTGCAAGTTTGGCTCCAGCAAAATGCGTATGCTCAGGCAGATTGCGGACTTATCAATATTCCCCATTCCAGGGATATGTACGCGGTGTTTCACCAGAGCCAAACGCCGGAAAAGTTGTGGGGCATTTGCTCCGGCGACGATGCCAACGACATCGTATTGAGTTCAATTCCCGAAAAATTGGAGCCGAAAGCCCTCATGAGTTTCAACAAAGAGGGCTACTCCATCTATTGCAGGGAATATGCCGAATACTGGGATTGGGTGGAAAAACGAAATGAAACCCGCTACCAAAACACCCTGCAACACGGCAAAAATTACGACGCCAAAAACATGATGCACACCTTCCGCCTGCTCAACATGGCAGAAGAAATAGCCCTCGAAAAGCAAGTAAACGTCTTCCGCCCGGACAGAGATTTTCTGCTATCCATCAGAACCGGCGAATTTCTCTACGACGACCTCGTGAAAAAGGCAACAAAGAAAATAGAAAAAATCAAAAAACTCTACGCCCGATGCGATTTGCCGGAGCAGCCGAATGAAGCAGAAGTAAATGCTGTTTTGGTGAAAATGCGAGAACAACTGCTGACAGCTTAAATGGTGTTCACAGGGTCAACGCATAAAAAAAGACCGTAAGGTCGGTCTGCAATCTACCCCATACGGGGTAGTTGGGCACCGTAAATTTGGTGCGGTTGCCCTGTGAATCAATACCTGCTCACCTGCTTCACCCCCTTCACGCCTTGAATTTTTTTGATGAGGCTGTTGAGAACGGATGTGTCGCTTAGTGAGACCGTTAGCGTGCCCGAAAATAGCCCGTCTTGCGAATCTACATTGATGGAGCGTAGCGACATGCCGTTTTCTTTGGCTATGATGGACGAGATGTTGGTGACTATGCCTATGTCGTCGTTGCCGATTATTTTTAGCGACACTTGGTAGCCTGTGGTGGATTTGCCTGTCCAGCGTGATTTCACGATGCGGTAGCCAAATTTCTCGAGCATCTGAGGGGCGTTGGGGCAGTTTGTGCGGTGGATTTTGATGCCTTGCGAGGAGACGAAGCCAAAAATATCATCGCCGTAGATGGGGTGGCAGCACTTCGCGAGTTGGTAGTCGATGCCCGTCAAATCGCGGTCTATCACCAGCACATCTTCGCTTTTGGACGGGTCGGCAGGCTGCGTGGGGGCTTCGTAATTTTCGACGCTGCGGTCGGTCTGCTCCACCTCCTGCTCCTTTTTTATTAACTCTATATAGTTGTCAATCACCGTATTAACGTCTAATTGCTCGCGGGCGATGGCAATATAAAAATCGGTTACGGTTTTGTAGCCTTTTTTCTTGATGAGGCGCGAGAGTGTGCCCTCATCGGCATCAATTTTGCGATTTTTGAAGCGGCGTTGCAGCAATTCTTTTGCCAAATCCACCTGCTGTGTCGCCATTTCTTTCAGCGACTGCTTTATTTTGAGGCGGGCGCGGCTGCTCACCACGATGTTGAGCCAATCCAATTTGGGTGTTTGGTTGGGGGAGGTCTGAATATCGACCTGGTCGCCGCTCTGCAACTTGTATTTGATGGGCACATTTTTGCCGTTGACTTTGGCGGACACGCATTTGGAACCGATTTTGGTGTGGATGGCAAACGCAAAATCCAACACCGTAGCCCCCTGTGGCAGTTTGAAGAGGTCGCCTTTGGGTGTGAACACAAAAATCTCTTCGTCATACAGCCCCATTTTGAACTCGTCAATCAGTTCGGCGGACGAATTATCCTGATTTTCAAGCACTTCGCGCACATTGGTCAGCCAGTCGTCCAAGCCGCTTTCGCCCTTCACGCCCTTGTATTTCCAGTGGGCTGCCAAACCCTTTTCGGCTATTTCGTCCATCCGTTTGCTGCGAATTTGCACCTCCACCCAGCGTCCTCCGGGACCCATCACGGTGGTGTGCAACGACTCGTAGCCATTGCTCTTAGGCACTGACAGCCAGTCTTTTAGCCTCGTTGGATTGGGCTGATACATATCCGTTACCACCGAATAAACCTGCCAACATTCGGCTTTTTCCTTCTCGAGCGGCGCATCCAAAACGATACGCACGGCAAACAAATCGTAAATTTTCTCAAACTCGGTTTTTTGCTTAAGCAACTTATTGTTAATGGAATAGATGGATTTTGTGCGCCCTTTGATGTCGAACTTCAAGCCCATAGCGGTCAGTTTTTCTTTCACCGGCGCAATAAATTGGGCAATGTAGGCATCTCTATCGCGTTTTGTCGCATTCAATTTGCCCTTAATGAAATCGAACGTCTCACGGTCGCGAAATTTCAGCGACAAATCTTCCAACTCCGACTTTATCTTATACAGCCCCAATTTGTGGGACAGCGGCGCATACAAATAACTCGCCTCCGCAGCAATTTGCAACCGATGCTCCTCATTTTCAATCTGCTTGGC
>NZ_BBRU01000134.1:0-806 GCF_001431085.1 Candidatus Symbiothrix dinenymphae | reverse complement strand
GGGGCATCGGTTATTGACGATGTCAATTATACGTTTAATGCAATGACCGGCAATCTGACCCAGCGCAACGATGTGTCAAACAGAAAAAATGAAGTTTTCGGCTATGATAATCTGAATCGCTTGACTACAATAACCCAAAGTGGTGTTCCTAAGTCCGTCACGTATGAAGCCAACGGCAATATCAAAACTAAATTTGATGTAGGAACGTATCAATATGCCAACAGCAATCATGCCGTTTCGGGTATTACCGATCCGGTGACGGCTTATAGTCCTATGGCTGTGGATATTACGAACACATCGTACAATAGGGCATCTTCCATTACCTTGCAAGATTCACCTGCAAAAAAAATAGAATTTCAATATGGCGCAGATAATCAGCGGCGGATAGGCAAATATTACGAAAACAATGTTTTGAAAAAAACGATGTATTATGTTGGGAACTACGAAAAAGAAGTTGCCGGTGGCACGACCAAAGAAAGTGATTATATCTATACGCCGGAAGGACTGTCGGCGATTGCCATCAAAACTAATGGCACACGCACGTTCTATTATGTGCAGACTGACCATTTGGGAAGCGTGAGAGTGGTAACAGATGATTCAAAAGGCATTCAAACCCGCTATTATTATGATGCGTGGGGCAAACAGACTGCAATTGCGGGCACGAGTGTCATAAATCGAGGCTATTTGGCGCAGGAGCATTTGAATGAGTTTGGGTTAATAAATTTGAATGCGCGAATATATGACCCTGCTTTGGGGCGGTTTATGGAGATGGATCCTTATGTGCAGATGCCGGATTTTACGCAGTC
>NZ_BBRU01000133.1:0-808 GCF_001431085.1 Candidatus Symbiothrix dinenymphae | reverse complement strand
ATATAATGGGGTCAAGCCCGCAATGACGGACTTTTTATTCGCCGGCCTCTGCCTCGGTGGCATTTGACACGCTAAGTTCGGCAGTGGCAAATAAGGCAGATGTGGTAATTATAGACACAGCAGGCAGGCTCCACAACAAAACAGGGCTGATGAACGAGCTTACAAAAATCAAAAATGTGATGAAAAAAGTCGTTCCCACTGCCCCTGACGAGGTGTTGCTGGTGTTGGACGGCTCCACCGGTCAAAACGCCTACAATCAGGCAAACGAATTTTCTAAAGCCACAGAAATCACCGCTTTAGCCATCACAAAATTGGACGGGACAGCCAAAGGCGGCGTTGTCATCGGCATTTCCGACCAGTTGCAAATACCGGTCAAATACATTGGCATCGGCGAAGGCTTGGACGATTTGCAAGTGTTTAGAAAACGTACATTTGTGGATTCTCTTTTTGATAATTGATTCAGTAATAAAGGTATGCAAAAGAAAGAAATCATCGAGTTGATGTCCGGAGAAGCACCGCAGAAAGGCGATGTGCTATCGGAATTGCACACATTGACGGCGAAATATCCCTATTTTCAAACGGCTCAGGTACTTTTGACCATCCATTTAAAAAAGCAGCAGGACAGTCGTTTCGACGACAGTTTGCAAAAAACAGTCTGCTATGTTGGCGACCGCCGCCAACTATTTTATCTGATAGAGCGCGAATCGTTATGCCTCCCTGTTGTCATGTATCAACAGGAACCGGAGCCGGAGCCTGCCCCAAAACCGGAAGCAAATGCAGAAGAAAAACCGGCTACTCCGGCTACTCC
>NZ_BBRU01000132.1:0-809 GCF_001431085.1 Candidatus Symbiothrix dinenymphae | reverse complement strand
GGCGTGCAGAGTGCGTCGGCGCAGGGTGCGTCGGTGCAGGGTGCTTATGACCATGATTTTGACAATGGCGAATTTGGGATGAAGCTATGGGTGGAATATGATTATATTGATATTCTTTATAAGTATAAGGGGATGACGCCACCGATAGATTCCATCAAAGTAGAATACTCAATCAATGGTGGTGTTGAGTGGATAGAACTTGCTTGTTTTGTGAACGACCCAGTTTTTGTGGATGTGAATTCGTTATTACGTTCGAAAGCCGATGAAACTATAGAGGTGCTGACAGCAGAAGAAGCAGACAGATACCCCATAAGGTATAGCGCTGGGAATCTTTGGGATTGTTATGCTAATGTTAGATGGCGCCCCAATAGATATATTTCAAACCTTAATATCAGAGTGAAAGGTAGGCGACGCCAAGTTGGGTGGTTGGTATGGGCTGGATATTTTCCTTTTCAATTTGGGAGCCTTCCAATGACGAAGCCGCAGCTGCACAAGCCGGAAATCACCGGCTATGAGATACTGGGTGATGGGAGAATAGAGGTCAAGACCAACATTCCCGGATTTACTCCTTTTGATGATATGGGCGAAGCAAACCATACCAAGATGTCTTTATTTGTTCTGGAAGACCTCCTGATTTATAAGTCACCGACACCCGAAAGTGAGATAAGAGTAAGATGGAATTCGGGTTCACCCAAACCCGTCGCGGCTCAGGAGAATAGTATGGATACACTATGTACCCGGGATCAATACAGCAAAAACATAGAGTTGAAAGTCAAGACGGCGCGCACGGATTATTACAAGCTGCCCTT
>NZ_BBRU01000131.1:0-810 GCF_001431085.1 Candidatus Symbiothrix dinenymphae | reverse complement strand
CGAGGCGGAAGTTCCTTGTTGAGCGTCAAAATCCCTTCCTGCTGCAGTTGGGCGATGATTTGTCGGCGGCGTTGCTGCATATCGCCCAGCGTGTAACTTGGGTCTATCTCGCAAACGCTTAATCCATAGCCATATAGCGGGTGCATATCCACCGACACGCGCACCAGCACTTTCAGTCCGGACGTAAACGCCTGCCCCGTTTGCGCCTCAAAATAAGGCTTCAATGTATTAAACGTATTCGCCCAAATATAGCCACGCGCCTTGGCAATAATCGCGTTGTCTTTTTTCTCGATAAACTCCAAATAACAGTGCCCATTGGCATTGTGGCGCACATCGCTCGTTTCCGCCATCACCCAATAGGTAGCAGGGAAAGCCTGTTTGAGCATCTTGCTGACGGACTCGTTGAATTGGGAGAGAGTAATATATTCCATCAATTACAATAAATATTTATGTATCTACATCAGAATTTGTGGCAAAGGTACAATTTTTTTTGTACCTTTGCCACCCTATTTGAGATTTGTAAGAACAATGAAAAGTTTGAACGACATACAAACCATGTATTTTATTGGCGCAGGGGGTATCTTTAGCGCAATTATCTTTGCCGGAAAGCAATAAACCCTGCACACAAGCCTGCGAATGGTCGTTTAGTGGTGCGAACTGAACCGGCAGTCCGGATTCCTGTATCAACAGTTTGTCGAAATTTTTGAGTTGCGCACCGCCGCCGGTGAGGACAATGCCGATGTCTTTTATTTCTGATTCGTAGCCTGAATGTTTAATTTGGTGGACAATATTGGCACAGATTTCCAATGC
>NZ_BBRU01000130.1:0-820 GCF_001431085.1 Candidatus Symbiothrix dinenymphae | reverse complement strand
GGTTAAGGCTGAAAGCCTTGTAGCAATAGCGTAGGGCATCGCCCTTAACCTGACTCACCTTGCACTAATTAAGCAAATTGCACTTGACGTCGATTTTGAGCAAAATGACGAACATTTTTTTGTAGGCGGCGCGTGGTGTCAGGAAATGCACAGACTTCAAATTGAATATCAAATTCAAAATCAGGTACTTCCTTGCCTTTTTCAGGCATTATCGCTTTGGCTTCTTCGTAAGAGATATAAAAATCGTTGATGGCTTCTTGAGCCGTATTTCCATATCCCAACAAACCAAATCCATGTTCAAAGGTCTCACAATCCATATAAGTGCTAAACTTATTGTCTGAACCTTTTTCAACAATCACTTTTACTTTCTGCTTCATATTCTTTAATGTTAAAACTTAACGCCCGATAATTTAGAAATGTTTTGCAACGTTCCGCTTGCAATCTCCTGTGATGGGTGGCGCGGAACCGGAAAATGTAAATCCGTCATTGGACTATACCACCACCCGTGTTTAGAACCTTGTGCATCAAGAAAACAACCGTTTTTTGTTAATTTTCGTAAGACTTCACTTCCTTTCATTGCGCATCAATTAATTATGCCGCAAAGATAGATATTATTTTTGGAATAACAATGCAATGAAGTGTTAAAAATGGCAAAAACTTTTACTCACAACCTTAATTTCGCCGATAATTCCAGCATTCGCCGATGTGATTGTGCTGTGTGGCGTCCATTTTATGGCGGAAACGGCAAAGATATTGTGTCCCAACAAGCGCGTTTTTTTGCCGGATATGGCGGCAGGGTGCTCGTTGGCGGATTCGTGTC
>NZ_BBRU01000129.1:0-827 GCF_001431085.1 Candidatus Symbiothrix dinenymphae | reverse complement strand
GTCCAAAGAGCGGCTTCGGGTGGTGGATGCGCGTTACGGCATCGGGTCGGGGTCGCGGTTGGAGCTGCAACAGGCACGGGTGGATTTTAATGCCGACAGTTCGCGGTTGATTCGCCAAGTGGAAGTCGTAAACACGTCAGCTATCATCCTGAACCAGTTGATGGCGGTCGAAAATGTGGCTCAAAAGGTTGTGGCACCCGATTCTGTGATTGAGCCAAACCTGCTGCTGAACGAACAGACTTTGTGGCAAAACACGTTGGAAACCAATTCGCGCCTCTTGTTGGCGCAGAAAAATAAAACCCTGAGTGCGTTGGATTTGAAAGCCATCCAAAGTCGCTATTATCCTTACCTGAAAGTGAATGCGGGTTATGGCTACACAAGCAATTTTTACGATGCCGCTGCCTCCCCCAACCTCAGTCAACAAAGCACGTTGGGGCTGAATTACGGTCTTTCGCTTAATTTCCCGATTTTCGATGGGATGAATCGCCGAAGGGAGCAAAAAAACGCAAAAATAACGCTTCAGAACCGCGAATTAGAAATCGCGCAATTGGAAGTGGCACTGAAAGCCGATTTAGCAACGATGTGGATGGCATATCAAAACAACATCGGCTTGACCAATTTGGAGAAAGAAAACCTGATTGCCGCACGCGAAAACTACGAAATCGCGATGGAACGCTACAAACTCGGCAACCTGTCGGGCATAGAACTCCGCGAAGCCCAAAACAGCCTCTTGGAAGCCGAAGAACGCCTCCTGCAAGCGCAATACAGCACCAAACTGTGCGAAATTTCCCTGATGCAAATCAGCGGGCAAGTGACGGCATATCTCC
>NZ_BBRU01000128.1:0-829 GCF_001431085.1 Candidatus Symbiothrix dinenymphae | reverse complement strand
GTTCAAATCCACCATGTAGGTATTTCCAACCTTCCTTTCTTGCGCCGTCACGCCATGACAGGCGCAAAATTGCATCTCTTTCAGTTCTAAATGTGACATAATTTTTCAATATATTTTGCACAAAAGTAGTGATTTTTTTTTCATTTGCTCTTTGGAATCTCCAAAATCTGCCCTATTCTCAAAAAATCGCTGTTCAATTTATTTGCCTGCATGATGGCTTTTACTGTTGTGTGGTATCGGAGAGCTATTGCAAAAAGAGAGTCGCCGGGCTTTACTTTGTATGTGGTTGAGGGTCTGAAATCGTCGGCATGCTTTTTGAGAATGTCGGCATAATCTTTCATTGGGACGGTGTGTTGTTGAATAGTTGGATTTTGTTTTACAAGTTCGATTGTGTTTTTGATGGACGAGTACAAAAAACTGCCTTTGGCGTCATAGCCTTTGGCTGTCAGATGGATGCAGTCGGGTTGTGCGTAACCGGCATTGTACCAGTCGCGTATGGAATGTAAGCCGCCGGATAAATCGTACCAATTCCAAAACATCGCATGCTCCGCACGCGCAACAGAGGCTACCAAATCGCGAAATTTCGGTCCTGCGGTGATGTATCTGCCGTGGCGAAATAAGTCCTGTGTGGAGGTCAGGATGATGAGCATTTCCGGATTGACATCTCGTAATGTCTTGATTATCTGACTAATGGTGGGTGGAAGATTTGCCTCTACCGTATTGTAATACAAAATGTCGTTTGTGCCAAAATCCACCACAGCCACGTCCGGATTTAGCAATTTTGCCTGTTCCGGCAGTTTATCGAGATAGAGCCTAGAGCGCATTGAGG
>NZ_BBRU01000127.1:0-831 GCF_001431085.1 Candidatus Symbiothrix dinenymphae | reverse complement strand
TTTCTGAACCGACAGGCTAAATTAGAGAAAATAAAACTTGTTTCAGAATACGCCTCCGATTGTTTTGTCGAATTGATAGAATCACTGCACCGTAAAGAAGGCAATAAAGTGGTTGTGCTTATTGACGAGTACGACAAACCCATACTGGATGCGATAGGCAAGCCGGAAGCAGCAGATATTCGTGCGTTTCTTCAGGAATTTTATGTGGTATTGAAAAGTGCCGACGACCACCTGAAATTTGTCTTTATGACAGGCGTAACGAAAGTGGCCAAAGTATCAATATTTTCAGCGTTGAACAACCTCGAAGACATTACGTTAGACGACGAATATGCCTCTATTTGCGGTTATACACAAGAAGAATTGGAACGTGATTTTTCGGAATATATCGACGAAACGGCATCTCTTTTGGCAATGACAAGGGAGGATTTGCTGGCAAAAATCCGTAAATGGTACGATGGTTACTCGTGGGATGGCAAAACATCGGTTTACAATCCGTTTTCTACCCTGCCGTTTTTCAAAAAGAAAACGTTTTCCAATTACTGGTTTGTAACGGGTACGCCTACTTTTGTGATTAATCGTCTCAAAAAACACGGTCTTGCCAAAGCGGAAGCGAAAAATTTAGCAAATGAAGCCTTTTATCACATCATTTTTCAACTGTGGATGACCATGCTGGGTTTCAATATTCAAAGCGAAAGGATGACCAACCGGGGACGTATAGACGCTGTGCTGCAGCAAGACGGAGTGGCGATAGTGACAGAGTTGAAATACCATGCCACCACGGAAACCGATACCTTGCTCAACCAAGCCATCGCGCAAATCCGCGAGAAACGG
>NZ_BBRU01000126.1:0-834 GCF_001431085.1 Candidatus Symbiothrix dinenymphae | reverse complement strand
GGTGGACATCGTGTTGTAGTTCAGGTCGAAACTCATCTTTTCGCCGATTTTCGCCTCTGCCGAGATTTGAATTTGCGGGTCGAAATCGAATGTGGTGTGAGTGCGTTGCCGCTCACTGAGGGTGGGATTGCCCATAGAAGTGTGTGTAATGCCGATTTTGGTGTCCACACTTCCGCGCGGATTGAGTTGCACGCCCCCCGGTCCAAAAATCTTTTCCGCAGGTCCCAAACCAAATTGATAGCTGCCCAACAGTTTGTCCAAATAATCTGTTTTTCCGGTGCTGTCTTTCATCAAATACGCCTCCGCATTTTTTTCTCTAAAATAGGCTGCCATGCTCTTCTGAAGCGTATATTCCAGATATTCATCGCGAGTCATCGCAGTGGGCGTAGTGAGGTCAGGCGCGATTATCGAGCGCAATTCGTAGCGATTTGTTTGCGGATTAAACACAAACTCCTCATCCACAGGCGCAGGCACAAGCGTGTCGGCACTCACAACAAAGCCAAAACCGGCAGTAAGTGCAACCAGCAGAGTGAGGATGTATTTTTTTATCCACATAACCTTGATATAACGGAGAAAATGGAAAAAGCGTATAAAAAGATGTTAAATTTTCGATTTATTTTTTGAAATAAATGATTGTCAATTCAAAAATTATTACTACTTTTGCAGTCGAAAAAAGAATATTATACAAGAATGAACAGAAAAATAGGCATCGGTGTTTTATTGATAGTGCTGTGTACCACCACAGTAACTCCCCTTGTTGCCCAAAACAAGGCGCGGAACGGCACGCCCGTGGCAGAAACAGCAACGCCGGAACTAACAGTAACCAACAACACC
>NZ_BBRU01000125.1:0-837 GCF_001431085.1 Candidatus Symbiothrix dinenymphae | reverse complement strand
ATTTTATCAAAAACGACCAACAGCCCGACGGACAGTATGCTCGTGAATGGCCGCCCGACGGCAAGGCTGTGTTGGGGGAAGGAAGTATCTGTGCGACAGTCATTCCTGCAATGATAACATCATACCGCCGTTCTAAAGACGCATCTTATCTGCAATCGGCAATCAAAGGTTATGACTTTTACATACAAGAGTTTCATCGCGACGGCTATACGACGGCAGCTGCTCTCGATACATGGTGTATTGACAAGGAATCGGCAATTCCGCTACTGGCAGCCGCTACCCGTTTGTATGAAGAAACAGGCAACCGGCAATATCGTGACGACGCAGTGTCGCTGTCCTATTATTTATCCCAATGGTTATGGCATTATCAGGGTGTTTATCCGGCAGATGATGATTTTACCAAGTACGGTTACAACACATTCGGAGCAACCTCTGTTTCGGTGCAGCATCACTGTTTGGATGTTTACGCTCTTTTCTGGCTACCGGATTGGTTCAAACTTTCGGAATTGACGGGCGACCCGCAATGGAGGGATAAAGCCCTTGCTATATGGCAGAACAGTCAACAGCTGATTGGCGACGGCGAGATGAAGATTCACGATGAGATTCGTCCGGCGGGGAGTCAAAGCGAGTCGTTTTTTCACTGCAACTACTGGCTTGGAGGCTGGATAGCCAACAAGGAAAACGAACGGATAAACGGTTGGATGCCCGGTTGGCTCGGAGCCGCCCGACTCGAAGTATTACGAAAAAATAAAAACATCAAATAATAATAAAAGAGATAGTTATGAACAGACATTTTTTTCTTATCCCGACGTTGCTTTGTGCAACACAGTTATTAAA
>NZ_BBRU01000124.1:0-13559 GCF_001431085.1 Candidatus Symbiothrix dinenymphae | reverse complement strand
GCGAACAATACGCCGGTAGCGCCGTTGTCGAACCGCAACAAGGCGGCGCCATCGTCGTCAATGGGTCGTCCGGGTGCGAAGGCTTTGATTTCGGCGCACAGCTCGGTCACTTTCAAGCCGGAAATATATTCGGCCAAATGCCAGGCATGAGTTCCTATATCGCCCATAGCACCTGCTTTTCCCGACAGTTTGGGATTGGTGCGCCAGCCGGCATTGTTTCCGCCTTCTAATTCGATGCGGGTAGCCAACCAGCCTTGGGGATACTCTACATACACTTTACGCACTTTGCCGATGTCGCCGCGAGCGATGCGTTCTTTGGCTTCTTTCACAGCGGGGAAAGCCGAATAGGTATGCGTCAATGCCAAAACCAGTCCGGTTTCTTCCACTTTCGCTTTCAACAATTTGGCTTCTTCCAAACTGAAAGTGATGGGTTTGTCCACAACTACATGGAAGCCACCTTTGAGCGCCAACATAGCCGGTTCGAAATGAAAGGCATTCGGCGTAACGATGGTGACAAAATCCATCCGTTCTTCTTTCGGAAGTTTGACTTCATTTTCAAACATTTCCTGATACGTCTTGTAAATCCGATTTTCAGGGAGAAAATACGATTTCCCCGAAGAAATCGAGATTTCCGGATCAATACTGAAACAACCGCAAACCAGTTCGATTTGGTTGTCCATAAAAGCGGCCAAGCGATGAATAGCACCAATAAAGGCGTCACTTCCACCACCGACCATTCCCATTCTAAGTTTTCTGTTCATATCTATTAAATTTTAATTTATTAAATTTTTTGTTCTTATTAGTGAATGAAAAATAATTTGGCCGCAAAGATATGTATTATTTTTTTAATTACCAATTTTTTTTTGAAAAAAAACCTCCTATTCGACATAAGAAATTTTTCCGTACCTTTGCCGCATGGAAGACAGAAAAAAAAGGCAATGATAACAGTAGAAAAAATCGGCGGCACGAGCATGTCGCAGTTCGAGGATTGTTTGAACAACATCGTCAAACGCAATCGCACAGAGGCGACCATGTACAGTCGCATCTTTGTGGTGTCGGCGTACAATAACGTCACTAATTGGCTGCTCGAACACAAAAAGACGGGCGAACCCGGCGTGTATGAAAAGTTCGCCAAAAACGATGACTACGAATCGGCGTTGGACGAGCTCTACGAGCGGCTACTCGTACTCAATCAAGGCTTTGAAGCCATCGGGCTCAACCTTGCCGAAGCCAACAGCTTCATCAAATACCGCATCAAACAGGCAAAAACCTACCTCACATCCATGAATCAGGTGCTGACCTCCGGCTATGTCGAAAAAAGCAGCATCTACCTGGCTGCCCGTGAGATACTTGCCTCCTTAGGCGAAGCTCATTCTGCATGGAACTCGGTCAACATCCTGAACAACAACAGCATCAAAGCCACCTTCATCGACCTCTGCGGCTTCAACGACTCGGAAGAACTAACCATTGACGAGCGCATCCACAAGGCATTTGAAGGCATCGACTTCTCCAAAACGCTCTGTGTGGCAACAGGTTACACCAAAGGCACGGAAGGCATCATGCGCGCCTTCGACCGCGGCTATTCGGAAGTCACGTTCAGCAAAGTGGCGGTAGAGGTGAAAGCCGCCGAAGCCATCATCCATAAGGAATTTCACCTCTCCAGTGCCGACCCCAAACTCGTGGGCAAAGACAAATCCATCCCCGTGGGCAACACCAACTTCATGGTCGCCGACCAGTTGGCAGACGTGGGCATGGAAGCCATCCACCCCAAAGCGGCGAAACCGCTGGAATTGGCGGGCGTGAAAATCCGCATCAAAAACACGTTTGAACCCGACCATCCGGGCACTTTGATTTCCACCGACTACATCTCCCCTACCCCCAAGGTTGAAATTGTGTCCGGCACCGACCGCGTGATAGCCTTTGAGGTGCACGACCCTCTCATGGTGGGCGAAGTGGGTTACGACTTAAAAATCATGCAACTGATGCAAAAACACAGCATCAGCTACATCCTCAAATCCACGAATGCCAACAGCATCACGATGGTGGTGTGGGACAACGCCGCCACGCACACCATGCTGAGCGAAATGGAAAAATCGGTTTACAGTCTGACTGTCAAGCCGGTAGCTATCGCGTGTGCCATGGGGTCAAACATCGCCTATCCGGGCTTTTTGGCACGCTGTGCTCAGGCATTGTGCGAACAAAACATCAACATCGAATGTTTCGGGCAGTCGCTCAAACAGGTCAATATGCAGTTTGTGATTGCCCGTGACCGCTATGTAGATGCCATCAAAGCTCTCAACAACGCCCTTTGCGCCAATCAATAATTTTGTTGTATATTTGCAGCCGTAAAGACACTAATTTTTTTTGAGATGAAAAAGCTCATCACATTGATAATGCTCATGCTATTTGCCTGTAACTCAGCATTCGCACAAGAGCAAGAAGGCACAAGTGACAAGCCTTGGCTCATCGGTGTTGCCGGTTTCGAAAGTGACATCAGAGCTTATATTGAAAGGAATACCGATGGGAATACCCTCTACATCATCGGAACGGGAGAGAAGATGAAAGATTACCAACAAGGCGCTGTAGAGTGGTTTGAAAAACGCACCGATTTTGCAAATATAGTCATAAGTGCCGGTATTAAAAACATTGGCCATTATGCATTTGCGGGTTGCAGAAGTCTAAAAAATGTCACATTACCTCTTAATTTGGAATCGATTGGGAATAGTGCCTTCGCAGATGCCGAAATATTGTCGGACATTTCCCTCCCACGATCGCTGACAAGCATTGGAAGTGATGCCTTTCATTGGTGTTATGCATTATCTAACATTTACATTCCGGATGGCGTACGAAGTATTGGAAATTCTGCATTCGCTGATTGTACCGGCTTAACCACAGTTACGGGTGCCCGTTCTATAGAAACGATTCCGACACGTGCCTTTGATGGCTGTATCTCATTAAACAACTTCCCACTTGAGATCACAAATTTTAAAACCATAGGTGATTATGCCTTTCGGAAGACAGCCCTTACTACGATTCGGTTTGGCGAGAATGTGGCGTCGATTGGGCAATTCGCATTCGCACAGTCTCCTGCTCTAACTTCAATCACTATCCCGTCGAATTTGACAACAATTGGAAACTCTGCCTTTGCTGATTGTCCGGTGTTGACTAAGGTTATCAACCGCAATCGCACGCCACAATCAATTACATACAGCAGCCAATTTCGCAATGCCTCCCCACGCACAGACACGCTTATAGTAGCGGCGGGGGCACTCAAAGCATACAGAGAACACCCTGAATGGTCAAAATTTTCTCAAATTTTGCCGGATGGTAAATGCAAAGTAACATTTGATTGGCGTGATGGCACCCCCGGTAGAGTTACAGAGGTGTCCCCCGATAGTTTGGTTTCGCAACCTCCCCCTCCCACACGCGATAGATACGACTTTGACAGCTGGTACACAGATACGACTTACACGCAGGAGTGGGATTTTGCTACCGATGCAGTATCTTGCGACACCACATTGTATGCCAAATGGGACTCCATACACATAATCGGCTTCAATATAGATAGCACAGCAATACATCCAATCATGCAAGAAGACCCGACAAGGCGGTTGATAGCAACCACAGAGCCGCTGAATGCAACCGAGCAAAGTAAAATATGGTGGAGTGAAGACCCGCTCATTGCGACAGTAGATGCAAATGGGATGATAACAGCCATGAGTGAGGGTAGCACAACAATACACGTTAAAAGCAGTAGCGGGTCGTGGGAAAAAGTGTGCAGTGTAACCGTAAGCAAAGCCGTTCAAACCGTCACTTGGACCCACCCACTCACTTATACTTATGGCGACACTGCCATAACACTCGCCGCGACAGTAAACAGCAACTTACCGGTCACCTACACAGTCGATGACCCGGATATAGCAACAATAAACGACAGCACATTAACTGTCAAAAAAGCCGGCACAACAACCATCAGAGCCAATCGTGCATCGAATGCCGACTACCACCAAGCCGTTGAGGTATCACGAGAACTGACAATACGTCCGGCAATACTCGTTGTAAGAACAGACGATATGGTATGGGTTCATGGCAGACCCAACCAACCGAAGCCGGAACTCCTTTATGACGGCTGGCAATACGACGATGATGCCACGCACAACGATTTTTCTATGCCCTCTTCAATTGATTTTGACACAACAATTGACCGCTCCGTCGGTACTTACCCCCTCCCTGTAATACAGGGGATCTCCAACAACTACACAGTCGTAGCGACACCCGGATGGTTGTATGTCATAAACAACCCGACAGAAGACAATAATGTTGAAATACCCAACAGCACCCAATCCGATACCACCCACTATACAGCAGAGTGCGGCATCACGGAAGCGGTCGTAACGCTCACGCCCAAAAACTCGACCACCAAGGTTTTCTTTGAGGACGAGAGCGGCAACCTCACAGAGAGCAACAGCCTCACGGTTGATATTAGTCGCCCCGGCATCCACCCCGTCACCTACATCCTCAAAAGCCTCATCGACTCCGTTTCCTACACCTTATATATAGACAGCCCTGTTCAGTGGGATTCCGTTATAGGAATGAGGTATAACAACGTGCTGATTGTAAAAACCGACAACATTTATGGCTACAAATTTAGCAAGTGCGATTGGTTTGAAGATGACACGCCACTCCCCTCCGGACTGTATTATTCGGCAGGAGCCAATCACCATACCAACCTGTTGAAGGAAAACGCCATCTACAGAGCCACTCTCTACACCGATGACGGACAGATTTTGCATACCTGCGCGGAACCCGGACAGGTAAAACTCCATCAGGAGGACCCTGTTGATGCCCCCCTGCAAATCTATCCCAATCCTGCCCTCAAAGGTCAATCGGTCACCATTGACGGCATCCCGGAAGATGCGAAAGAAATCAAAATTTACGACCTCAACGGTCGTGTAGTAGGGACATGGCAAGCCGCGACACCACAAATGCCGCCATCCGCCACCATACCAATACCGTCCGAAAACGGTGTATATCTTCTGAAAGCAGGTGAAAAATCTGCAAAAGTGACGGTAGAATGAATAAAAGACGGTTACATATTGCACTGTTCGTCATGCTTGTCGGGTTCTTTGCAAACGATGCGCGCTCTCAATCGGTGCCGGATTCTGCAGAATCCAAGTTTCCCCATCCTCCTGAATGGTCCGCTTTCGCCGGAGTCGGACTGAGTACGCTGATTGGGTATTTTAATAGCTATCGACCCGCATTGGGGGGCGATGTGGGTGGCGGCTACACCTACTTCTTCCACCCCCATTGGGGCATAGCCATCGGTGCGAGCGTGGCACTCTTTAGAAGCAAAAACACGTTGCCGGGCATTACCGGCACCATTCAGGCGAATGATGGTACGGATGGCATCGCCGAGTTTGGTGGAAACGGTAATTTTGATTTCACATACTCCACCAAAGACTTCTCCGGACAGCAGTACCTCCTTCTTGCCAATATTCCTGTCATGCTGCAATATGAAAGTTATGTCAGTGAACACAACAAATCCTACAAATATTACTTCAAATTAGGTCCCAAAGTCGGGATTCCGCTCTATAGCAAGTACATCAATCGCGTGGAGGAAGTGCAAACATCGGGCACATTTTGGGACACACCCATCCAATCACCTGAAACCATGGGGTTTGTGCACAAAAACATCGAGAGCAAAGGTAAGATAACAACACGGCCTATAGCAGTTTTTTTGTCCGCCGAAACAGGCTTCAAACGGGATATGAAAAATGGCAACTGGCTCTACACAGGCTTCTATATTGATTATGGGATAATAAATGAATTGGTCACAGTCAGCAATGCATTATCCATTGAATACAACGCCAACTACCCGGAAGGAAAGGATGCAGACTATCAATTCCCCGGTGTGATAGTCCCCAAAACAAGCGGCAAAAATCCGTTCAATAGCACGATTCCCATCTCCGTGGGCATGAGAGTAACATTGGCATTCGGACGCAAAGAGAGAAAACTCAAAAAATCGGAAACATCGGAAACACTGTCACCACCATCTTCATCGACCGGTGTTCCTCCCGGTCAAGTCCCTACCCCAACTCCAACATCAACCCCACCCTCAACATCAACCCCAACCCCAACCGGCCGCTCGGACACGACCAAAGTGGTGCCAAGGCGCAGGACTATAACAAATCCGGCACGCATAGAAAAAATGAGAGATATGAAGAAACTGGAACGCCCACTAACATTTGAATTTGACAAATCCGAACTGTTAGACACAATAAAAGTTATCCTGGACGAAAAAATAATCGCCATCAAAAAGCAACTGGACGAAGACATACGCATATTGAAAAAATACCCCGATATAACAATAGTTATCGAAGGGCACACCTGCGACATAGGAACAGAGGAGCACAACATGACATTGGCAAAAGAGCGCGCAGAAGCCGTCAAAGCCTACATGCTGCAAAACGGCATCCCAACCCAAACAGTAGTAAGCACCATCAGCAAATCCACCTCAGAACCCCTCTACCCCAACACCACCGAAGAAAACCGACAAAAAAACCGCCGAGCAGAAATAAAAATAATTCAAAAGTTAGAGTTTAGTTATTAGAGTTTAGAGTTTAGAGTGTAGAGTTTAGAGTTTAGAGTGTAGAGTGTAGAGTGTAGTTAGAACAACTAAACTCTAAACTCTACACTCTAATAACTAAATTCTAAACTCTAAACTCTAATAACTAAACTCTAAGAGAAAGTCCTGCGTAGACTGCTGCTAAGCCGATGATTAGGGTTGCAGAAATATACAACACAAGCGTGGCGTATTGTCCTGTTTGAAACAGTTGCACATTTTCCAATGAAAAAGTCGAAAACGTGGTGAACCCGCCGCAAAATCCGGCAACCAACAACGCCCGCATATCGGCATCCAACGCATTGTGCCTCTGCGACCAGCCAATCAGCAACCCAATCAGCAAGCATCCAAGCACATTAACAAGAAACGTAGCCCACGGAAAACCACATTTATCACTCTGCATCAACCACTTGGAAGCAAGAAATCGCAAAATACTCCCCACCCCACCGCCTAAACCAACTAATAATATCTGTTTCATCATAACTCATAACTCATAACTCATAACTATTCAACAATCATCCCACTCCCCAAGCACAGCCTGCAATCTTCATCATAAATCACCCCAAACTGCCCTGCTGCAATGCCTTGTATCTTGTTTTCCGACTTGATGCGGTAGATGTCGCCGATGCGTTGGAGCGTTCCGAACGTAAATTCGGGGGTGTGACGGATTTTGAAAGCGATGCGCTTTTCGTCTGTAAACTCGCCCCACGGATCGTGTGTGATAAAATGGAAGCCTTGCAGGTTCACCACTTTGCCATACGCCGTTTCCGGTTCGTAGCCCTTGGAGGCATATATAATGTTGTTTTCGGCATCTTTTTTGACTACAAACCACGGTCCGCCGCCTAATTGAAGCCCCCGACGCTGCCCGATGGTGTGAAACCAATAACCTTTGTGTTCGCCCAGGATTTTACCTGTCTCCAACTCAACAATCTTGCCCGATTTTTCGCCCAAATAGCGGCGGATGAAATCGTTGTAGTTGATTTTCCCCAGAAAACAGATGCCCTGGCTGTCTTTGCGCAGTGCACTTGGCAATCCCTGTGCCGCAGCAATTGCCCTCACCTCGCTTTTTTGCAGATGCCCGATGGGGAACATCAATTTGGACACTTGCAGATAATCGACCTGCCCCAAAAAATAGGTCTGGTCTTTCACATGGTCTGCTGCTGTGGAAAGGTATGTTTTGCCGCCTACAACAGTCGTAGTCGCATAATGCCCCGTCGCAATCGTGTCAAAAGCGTGCCCCCATTTCTGCTCAAAGGTGCCAAATTTAATCAACTTATTGCACATCATATCCGGATTGGGTGTCAAACCCTGCCGCACCGCATCAATCGTGTAGCTCACCACATTTGCCCAATAGTCCTCTTGCAGCGACACCACCTCCATCCGGCAACCGTATTTTTTTGCAATCGCGGTTGTAATTTCGATGTCTTCTTCCGCCGGGCAATCGACATAACCGGCTTTGTCCTCCATACCAATCTTGATATAGAAAATCACAGGGTCGTAGCCGGCTTCCTTGAGCCGATGCACCACGACAGAACTGTCCACTCCTCCCGAAACAAGGGCTGCAATATTCATCTTGTCGTAAAAAATCGCGCAAAGTTAGGGAAAAATAGGCACAATCCACCTATTTTTATGCAATAAATCCGGAGCAACCGCACCCGGTGCGCCCGCGGGATACAGACATCTGAGAAATTGCGCAGTGAATATCAAGTGATTCAGATTTCTCTTTCAGACGGCAGACCAGACGCAGACGCAGACGCAGACAAAGAAAAGATTTGGTGGATTCAAAAATATGTTTTACCTTTGTACCCTTGTTTTATATGTACACACATATATACATGATTGGAAGTAAAAGAAATGTTATGAAAGAGTATTCAAAATCCGTTCAGGACAGCATAAGTCCCAATCCGTGGCGAAAAACAGAGCAGTATTTGGCTCCTCCAAAAGCAGCTGCAACCACCCCCGGACGCTATGATATTTATCCTGCTTTTCCTTTGGGAAGCGGCAAAATACACGTCGGCATCGCGCATTTATGCCAATGGCTCGCCGGACAAAAAACGGTTGTGCTTGATGGCTATATGGGCGTTTTTTGGAACCATTTGGTGGAACAAATAGAGGCTGAACTGCATCGGCAGGGCAAAAAAGTCCGCTGGCAACATGTAGAAACAGCGTTGCTCGCGCCGGAAAAAATAGAAGAAATGATTGCGCCCTCTATGGGTGAAGCCGATTCCATTTTTGGAAAAATGACAGATAAACAGTTGGCGGATTGGTTTGATAAGGATAAATTGAAGCGGCTGCAACCCGATTCGAGTGTCGATATTAACATTTTGGCAGGTTGCGGTGCCGCCTTAGCCGGATGGGATGCGCCCTTAGTCTATGTGGATTTGCCGAAAAATGAATTGCAGTTTCGGATGCGGGCGGGAGCGGCATACAATCTGGGTGCCGAAAAGCCGGAAGACGGGCGAATTATGTATAAGCGGGCATTTTTTGTGGATTGGCATGTATTAAACAAGCACAAAGCAGCGATTTTGCCCCATATTGATTGGATTGTGGATGGGCAACGCCCTGATAACTATCTGTGTATGCAGGGGAAAGACTTGCGGGACGGTTTGACGGCGATGAGCAAAAATTACATTCGGGTGCGCCCCTGGTTTGAGCCGGGTGCGTGGGGCGGCACGTGGATGAAAAACCGGATAGACGGTTTGAATAAAGACGTGAAAAACCTGGCATGGTCGTTTGAATTGATGGTGTTGGAAAACGGACTCATGTTTGAAAGCGATGATTACCGTTTGGAAGTTTCCTTCGATTTTCTGATGTATAACAACTACAAAGAAGTGCTGGGCGATTGTGCCGAACGGTTTAAGTATGATTTCCCCATCCGCTTCGATTTTCTCGACACATTCGACGGCGGCAACCTTTCCGTGCAATGCCACCCGCGACCGGAGTATATAAAATCGGAGTTTGGGATGCCTTTCACGCAGGACGAAACCTACTATATTCTTGATTGCAAAAATGAACCGGTAGTGTATTTGGGCTTTCAGGATGGCATCCATCCCGAAGAATTTCGCCACGCTTTGACAGAGAGTGAAAAAACGGCAAAAAAGATTGATATAGAACGTTTTGTACAAAAGCATAAGGCAAAAAAGCACGATTTGTTCCTGATTCCAAACGGCACCATTCATGCTTCGGGCAAAGACAATCTGGTGCTCGAAATAAGCAGCGCACCCTACATCTTCACCTTCAAAATGTATGATTGGGTGCGCCTCGACCTCGACGGCAAGCCACGCCCCATCAACATTGAGCACGGCATGAAAAACGCCTATTTCGACCGTCAAGGCGACCGGATAAAGCGGGAATTTATCAGCCAACCCTGCGTCTTGGACACCAACGACCGCTACACGGTAGAGCACCTGCCCACTCATGCCAACCATTTTTACGATGTGCACCGCTATTCGTTCGACAAAGAAATTACTATCGAAACCAATAACAAATGCCATGTTTGGATGTTGGTGGAAGGTAGTTCCGTAATCGTGGAAACCGCGCAAGGCATGAAACAGCGTTTTAATTATGCAGAAACGTTTGTGATTCCGGCGGCGGCAGGTTCGTATACCATTAAAAATGAAGGAAAAGAGATAGCACTGATGGTAAAAGCTTTCGTAAAATAATTAAAAGATAATATTAATAAAAATAAAATATTGTAATGATGAAAAAAAGAATTGTTTTGTCAATAACGGCATCCGCTGTTATTTTGTGTTCGTGCAACCCGAAGCTCAACGAGCAAGAGCTTGTTTTTTTGAACAAACGTGATTTTCTAATCAATGACACCTCATTGAAAGTAAAACCGGCATTTATTCCCCTGCCCGCCGGAGCCATTCATCCGCAAGGCTGGATAAAGGACGAGGCCATACTGGCTTCGCAAGGCATCACCGGACATCTGGACGAATGGAGCGTCACTTATGGAATGGCGTGGAAAGGAGTAGGTTTTGAAGCACGCGGCACCGACCCAAAAACCGGTATGGGATGGTCGCTGGAACAGGCTTCGTACTGGTTGGACGGCGCAGTCCGGCTGGCGTATATTCTAAACGACAGCGCGCTGATAAATAAAATATCAAGCCGACTTGACATGGTCGTTGATGGCGTGCTGAATGGCGGGAAATCCTTTATTTACTGGCAGGACGTGGATTTCAGAACGAGCGGGTTCAATAATTGGGCACATTCGCACATGGGGCGCGCTTTAGTTGCTTATTATGAATCCACGGGAAATCCGCGCATATTAGAGGCATTGACAAAGGTTTACGGGCAATTCGATTTGGTTTCCGTTCCTCATGCGCAGGGTCGTGTATCGGGCTGTACCAATGTTGACCCGATGGTTGCCACCTACGAATTAAGCGGCGACAAACGCATCTTAGACATCCTTCGGACTATGGCTGAATCGGAAGAAACAAAAGAAACGGTTCAAAAATGGTGCAACGGAGATTGTATCAACGGACACGGCGTGATTGTGTATGAAAATCTGCGCATCCCCGCCATGTTGTACCCCTGGACAAACAATCCCGATTTATTGAAGGCAACTCAAACGTATTTCCACTGGTTGGATGACAAAAATGGGCTGCCTTTCGGCATTGCTTCGTCTGAGGAATGGGTGGCAGGCATCGGTTCCACACGGAATACGGAAACCTGCAATGTTGCCTGCTCAGCATGGTCGTACCAGCAATTATACGAAATAACAGGCAAAGGCAAATTAGGCGACCGCATCGAAAAAATCTTTTTCAACGCGGCGCCCGTTCCCGCAGCCCGCGACTATCAAACAATGGCGTATTATCAAAGCCCCAATCGCATCGAAGGCGTGTTACCGGCTGAAAACCCCGGACATCCGGGCGATGGTGGAACCGGCGACCCCTATATCTTTCGCCCGCTGGGGCACGATGTGTTGTGCTGCGTGGGCAATCTCACCCGTGCCATCCCCAATTACATCATGCACAGTTGGATGGCGACCACAGACAAGGGCATAGCGGCAACGCTTTACGGTCCGTCTATTGTCAAAACAGTGGTAGCCAAAAATGTTCCGCTCACCATCACGTCTGAAACCGCTTATCCGTTTGAGGAAAATATCCGAATGACTGTTGAGCCTGCCAAGACTTGTGCTTTCCCGCTTTATCTGCGTATTCCTCAATGGTGCAAACAACCGACCATAACGGTCAATGGCGAAGCGATTGCTGCAAACAACAGCGAGTCGGGTTTTGTAAAAGTGGATAGAAAATGGAAGAAAGGGGACTTAATAGATTTGAAATTCCCCATGCAGATAGAAGTGGTCGATGGCAGGGAAACGGCTTTCCCTCGTGAGAATTATTTCATTCATGGAAGCAGCTCCGGAAGACCCATCGCAAAGGAAACAGAGATAAACAGCCCGTTCCGAACCGTTTATTACGGACCCTTATTGTTTGCCCTTCCGGTAAAAGACATCAGCCCGAACGAACAGGCACCCGACCAGCAATGGAAGTATGCTTTAATATCAAAAGACGCAAGCTCCATTAAACCCGCGTTCTCAAAAATGCCCGAACATTGGAGCTGGCAAATTGCGGATGCTCCCATCAGGCTGACTGTAAAAGCCGCCGCCTTTGACTGGCGACCGACCTCCATTCTCCCGCTTCCCAAAGAAGCAGTGACAGGAGGCAAAGAAACGGATATCGTGCTTGTGCCTTACGGTTGCACCAAGTTCAGGATAAGCATGTTTCCAATAGCAAAGTTATAATAATTAATAATAGGAGTTATAAAAATGAACAGGAAAAAAGTATGTATGGTGCTTGGACTGATGCTTGGCACAATGTGTTTCGGGCAACCGAATCCGGAAGTAACAAAAGTGCACGTCATCTTCAAAACGCACCTTGACATCGGTTATACCGATTTTGCAACGAAAATAGAACAGCGGTTTATTGAGGAATATATCCCCAAAGCCCTTGCCGTGAATGATGCACTGAAGGCGGAAGGCAGTGCAGACAGGTATGTATGGACAACCGGCACGTGGCTGGTAGATACCTATCTCAAACAGGCTCCGCCCGATTCAGTGAAAAAGTTTGAACAGGCACTGAAAGAAGGTGATTTCGCATGGGTCGGCATACCTTATACCATTGAATCGGAGTCCGCCAACCTCCCTCTTTTTGAAGGGATGTTGAAATTGTCGCACCGTCTTGACAAACAATTCGGCAAAAAGACGATTGCCGCCAAAATGACCGATGTGCCGGGACATACGCGCAGTATTGTTACTCCCCTTTACGATGCAGGCTTCCGTTTCTTACATATCGGTTTGAATTACTGTGCGCCCATACCCTCCGTACCGACCTTTTGCAGATGGCGGAATACAGACGGGAAAGAAATCGTGCTGATGTACCAGAACTCGTATGGTGAAACATCCGTTCTGCCCGACGGAAAAACGGTTGTTTCCATCAATTTTACCCATGACAATCGTGGTCCCCATACGCTACAACAGGTAAAATCAATTTACAGTAAACTGCGCGAACAGTATCCCAATGCACGAGTATTTGGTTCCACGCTCAGTGCTGTGGCAGAAGATTTGAGTAGCATGACCGCTCAAATGCCGGTACTTACGTCCGAAATAGGCGACACTTGGATTTTCGGTTACGCAAGTTCTCCGGTCATGATGTCGCGTTTCCGCGCCCTGTCAAGGCTTTATGCGGAGTGGCTGCAAACAGGGAAATTGGACAAAAACAGCGACATGGCAATTGATTATGCCGTTAAACTTGGTATGGTTGCCGAGCATACATGGGGATATAGTTGGATACCTTTGCAAAATTGGGACAAATATGATGTGGACATATTTAATGCGTCACGTCATCTGCCGGGGTTCAAAATAATGGAAAAGTCCTGGAAAGAAAAAGCCGATATGGTTGATAATGCCATTGCTATTCTGCCGATAAATCTG
>NZ_BBRU01000123.1:0-849 GCF_001431085.1 Candidatus Symbiothrix dinenymphae | reverse complement strand
GAAACGTTTGTGCTCACCACGCACGTATATGGAACCGCCCGATGAGTATTCAGCCGTTGTTTCCAAAAAATGCGGCAAATACATGGCTGTCAGACCATCAAGTGGGTGTCAATCGTCTATATTATGCCCTCTCCATGATTATCTACTTGCTCAACACAGTCAATCCCAAACACACTTTCCAGCAGAAACTAATATATCTGTTCGCCAAATATTCCAATGTGGACAAACGGGCGATGGGCTTTCCTGCTGATTGGAAGAGCGAGCCTTTGTGGCAGTAGTTATTCACAATTTAGCCCTGTTCGGGCATAGCCTGTGAAAAACCTGTTAGGTCTTAAAGACCTAACAGGTTTAGCATCCCGAAAAAGCATAAATAATGTTAAATGTTACAGTATTTTCGAGAGTTTAAAGATAATTGCTATAATTTCAGCATTTTAGCCTGTTTTTCTTCGGTTTGATTGGCTGATGCTTTAGCAAGTGTTTTAAAATCAGTAACTTATATTTAAAGCTCTATCAATCACATTCTTTTTAAATTAACTTTAAAGTGTTTTGTTTAAATTTGCTACGCATTAGGCTTTTAATTGGCGAATTAGTGAAAAATGTGTTTTAAAAGTAGCTCACACAGGTATTTTTAAAGAGGATTGTTGGGGATGTTCGTCAACGTCTTTTCGCATTCTTCAAAGTATAAATAAAGTTAAATTCGCTCAAGTTATTTGGAGGGTTTAAATATAATGCTTACATTTGCAGCCTTTTAAAGTAAAAAGTTAAATAAAATGAGTAAGATTATTTATGAGTACAACGATGACACACTCAATTATGACAGAGTGTATTCATCTGTGGGACAACAAGTTT
>NZ_BBRU01000122.1:0-596 GCF_001431085.1 Candidatus Symbiothrix dinenymphae | reverse complement strand
CCGCACGTTGAAAATGTTTCAGCATCATCACACCCACCAAATGCCCTATATGGAGCGAATCAGCGGTCGGGTCGATGCCCACATACGCCGAAGTCATCTCGTTTTGGAGTTGCGCCTCCGTTCCGGGCATCACCGTGTGAATCATGCCCCGCCATTTTAATTCTTCTACAAAATTCATCTTCGTTTTTTTTGAGGTGCAAAGGTACGAAATAGTTATGAGTTATGAGTTATGAGTTTTTTATTTGGCTTGTATAGATTTTTTGCTTAACTTTGTACTTGATTTTGAAGGGAGTTAAAACGGACTTCGGCTCTGCTGTAAAATCAAAATGTAAATTTGTTCTTTAGAAGTCCACATAAATGTCATAATGTCATAATGTTCTATTAAAAAATAAAAAATGAAGATTCTTTTTATCGTGAACCCTATATCCGGCTCCGGTGCCGGCAAAAAATTGTCAAAGATGATTACCAAAATGCCTGAGTATAAGGCTGTTGACTACAGGATTGTTTTTTCAGAGCGTGCCGGACATGCGGCTGTTTTGGCAGCGGAGGCGGCTACGGGCGGCGATTATGACCACATCGTGGCTGTTGGCGGCGAT
>NZ_BBRU01000121.1:0-599 GCF_001431085.1 Candidatus Symbiothrix dinenymphae | reverse complement strand
CAAAATCACAGGCTTGCCCAACAAGCAAAATTCGGAAATAGACCCCGCACCGGCTCGCGAAATAATCAGGTCGGCTATGGAATAGGCTAAATCCATGCGAGAAATAAACTCATACTTAGAGTTTAGAGTGTAGAGTTTAGAGTTTAGAATTGAGCCTTCCTTTTTGTCATTGTCATTGCGGGCTTGACCCGCAATCCCCTCATAATATGCCTTGCCTGTTTGCCAGATGATTTGTACGTTGTCAGGGGATTGCGGGTCAAGCCCGCAATGACGCGCCCCCTCCCCCTGCGGGTCAAGCCCGCAATGACGCTCTCTCTCCCCCTGCGGGTCAAGCCCGCGATGCTCCCCTTGCGGGTTAAGCCCACGCTCTCCATAGTACGCGAGTATGCTTTCGTTGATTGTTCTTGCTCCCAGGCTGCCTCCTACTATTAGGATTGTTTTTTTGTTGGGGTCTAAATCGAAATGGGTGTAGGCTTCTTTCTTTTTTGCTTCTGTTATGAGCAAATCTTGTCTTACCGGATTGCCTGTCAGTACTATTTTTTTTGCGGGGAAAAAGGCTTCCATGCCTTCGTAGGCTACGCAGATGGTGTTGGCTTTTT
>NZ_BBRU01000120.1:0-858 GCF_001431085.1 Candidatus Symbiothrix dinenymphae | reverse complement strand
GCCAAGCCGTTTTTCACGCGGTCGATGTAATGCTCGTCAATCAGGGCTTCAATCTTGTAGTCAGACAGCACGCTGATTTGACCGATACGGCTGCCGCTCCCTACCGATTGCCCGATTTCGACGTCCAGCAATCCCAACTGCCCGTCCACCGGCGATTTCACATCCAGATTATCGACCCGTTGACGCACCAAAATCAGATTTCGGCGGATATTGTTCAAACTTTCTTCCATCTGTTCCACCTGTATGCCGCGGAAAATGGAATCCTGCTTTTGGCGTTCGATTACCAATGCCGAGCCTTTCACGGCAAATTCATAATCCTCTTTCGCCTGCAAATATTCTTCCCGAGAAATCAGTTTCTCGTTATACAAATTCGTGTATTGCGCATATTTCCGCTTTTTGCGTTCAATATCCAAATCCAATTGCAGTTTTTCCTTGCGAAGATTGAGGCGTTCCTGCTCCATCGTAACTTGCGTGTTGCGCAAAAAGTTCTGTTTTTCAGCCAATTGCGCCTCGCTGTCGAGGATATTCAAACTCAACATCGGATTAGTCAAGCGCACAATGACTTCGCCGCGATGCACCATCGAACCTTCTTCCACCACTTTCTCGGCAACCATTCCGCCCTCAACCGCGCTCAACTGAATGGTGTTAATCGGCTGCACCTGCCCGTTGACGCGAATGTAATCGTTAAATTCGCCCTTAGCAGCGTCCTGCACCATCACTTTGCTTTTCTCTACATTGAATTTGGAACTGTGATTGCCAAAAATCAACCACACCGATGCAATCACCAAAACAACTCCGCCAATGACGTATGGCAGGTGTTTTTTCTGTAAACCTTTTTTCTTTTCTAATAATATGTCC
>NZ_BBRU01000119.1:0-865 GCF_001431085.1 Candidatus Symbiothrix dinenymphae | reverse complement strand
GGATATATGGACTGATGTAGAAATACCTGCGGGCGCATTTTGAACCATGCGGCGCAAACGGTTGTAATCCGTTTTCAGGTTGTCGTCAATGATGTTTTCAGGAGTTTTCTTAAACGTTAATATCTGATTGAATATATAAAGTACCATAGACGGATTATATACTCGGTGCTCCCCATCTTTATGAAAAAGGTACCCATTATAATACATTTCCATATCCACATTGACAAGGGCTGAATCAACACCGGTTTCCAGCATTAACGCATCCACTTCCTGTTGTGTAAAACCCATCATTTCATTGTAATTTGGATTTAACGTGAGATTGGCGGCAATGTTAAAACCGCTTGTGAGGTCATCCAGCATCACAGGGGATATGCCGGTAATGAAAATGCGGTCAATGACCGATTTGGTGCCGATTTTTAAGGCTTCATAAAAGTCGCGCACAAGCCCGTTAGCCTGCACCATATTATGATAAACATCTTTGCCCAACTGCGAACCCATGGCGATGAGGTCATTAGCAAAATGGTCGTATTCGTCGATGATGACAAAAATTTTCACGCCCTTCGTTTCCGCCTTGTTAATAATTTTTCTGACAGAAGAAATACCTGATTTTTCTTCATTTAACCGCTGAATAAGACTATCGGCATCGGGGAAAAAATTGCGATAAGCATCCAAAAAATAGCAAACAGCATCTTGTATATTATCGGAAAACGAAAACCGGAAGCCATCTTCACCGGTGGTGTTGATGCCCGAAAAATCAAATTTCAACACGGCATACGCACTTTTCTTCGGCGTAGGATGCTTGCCAATATACAACTCACCAAACAGCGTTTCAAAATTCTTTGCCTTGTTTACATCGTAGTAATGC
>NZ_BBRU01000118.1:0-867 GCF_001431085.1 Candidatus Symbiothrix dinenymphae | reverse complement strand
TTACATACCATGGCACGTTTTTCCCCCAATTCAGCATGCAATTGACACCATCAAAAGCAATGTTGAACAACTCTCCACATCTGACAATTCACCCCGCGTTGCTCGGAAGCGTACCACTCGAGCCGAAGAGAAGCAGGTGGGAAACCGGACGTTGATAGACAAGCAAACGATTGCTGTGCAAGAAATTAGAACCAAAGCGGCAGATAAAAAACGGTTGCAAACGCCAATAAATTTTGAATTTGACCGGACAGACCTGTTGGATGATGCTAAAAAAGTATTGGATGCAAACATAACTGCGCTCAAACAGGTGCTGGATGAAAAAATACGCATCCTAAAAAAATATCCCGATTTGAAAATCACCATTGTGGGACACACCGACAACAAGGGGACACCGGAATATAATATGGTTCTGGGGCAAGAGCGCGCCGAAACAGTTAAAGCCTATCTGCTCAAACACGGTATCCCTGCCAAAATTATAGTCAAAGTCACCAGCAAAGGAGCATCAGAACCCGTCGCCCCCAATAATAGCGAAGAAAACAGGCAAAAGAACAGGCGAGTGGAGATTGTTGTGGCGGAGTAATGAAAACTATCCACATGAACATGCGAAATTGGCAGCCCATTGTGTTGTTTTTCCCAAATGAACTGTCCCACTGTGAAAGACTGTTCGCTCCATTTCGCCTTGCAGTGGGAAGACGCCCAGGAGCCTGTTGTTGTCATCCAATTCTGCATAGTGCATATCGAATGTTTTGCCGGAAGGCATTATGATGTGGTGTGCTGCAATGCGTTTCATACCTACAAGGCTTTTAGCCACCGCTCTTCGGATTGCTCTACCCAGGCTCGAAATGCGGGGTTGGGTTGGTATTGGGA
>NZ_BBRU01000117.1:0-874 GCF_001431085.1 Candidatus Symbiothrix dinenymphae | reverse complement strand
TCGGCATTTGACACAGCTATCGCGTGGCCGTTGGTATTGCCACCTGTATTGCCGCCAGAGCCACCCGTGTTGCCGCCTGTGCCGCCTGTGTTGCCGCCTGAGCCGCCTGTGTTGCCGCCCGTGTTGGTGGTTATCTCAAATTCCACCGTTCGGGAATCTTTGTAATTGCCTTTGCCGTTTATGGTTACGGTGGCTGTCCCTTCGTTTGTGTTGTTGCTGTAACTTAGAGTGTAGTCCGTGTTGATTGTGAGTGGGCGACCGCCGTCCACCACGTTAGGTAGCGGTTTGATTTCTTTGCCGGTGTACTTTTGAGCGGCGATGCTTGCCACCGTCACCGTTGAAGCGGTAATGCTCTTCGGGATGATGGTGAAGACTTTATTTGCAATGCTGATAGCGTAGTTGCCGCCGGCAGTCAGTGAGCCTTGAGTGATGGGATACGTCCCCGGTTTTTCGTTGGAGGTGCGGGAGAGCACGCCGCTAAAAATATCCCCATCGAGCAGTTCCGGACTCCAAGTGTAAGTCAGCTCCGGGGGGTCGTCGGTGTTGTAAGTTTTACTCAGATTATCGCCCGGCGTGACCACGACAGGCAAAGGGGTGATTGTTGCCGTAGCGACAGGCTGTGCTGCCAGTTCGTAATTATCTTTGTGTGCACCGGCGAGCGCGAAGCCGTCAAATATGACCGGTTTGTCCGGTCCTGCATTTTTATCGGCAAAAGCCGCTGTGCCTTTTTCCACAGTTACCACATCGCCGACATCCTCAACGATGCCAACGATATTGCCCGTACCGCTAAAGGTAGCGTTCGTAGTGCCATCGTAAGTTCTGCTATCGACGGAAAAACCTGTGAGCGTAACCGGCTTGGGTGTAATCGCGGCGG
>NZ_BBRU01000116.1:0-874 GCF_001431085.1 Candidatus Symbiothrix dinenymphae | reverse complement strand
GACACAGCTATCGCGTGGCCGTTGGTATTGCCACCCGTGTTGCCACCTGCGCCACCTGTGTTGCCGCCTGTGCCGCCTGTGCCACCTGTGTTGCCGCCTGAGCCGCCTGTGTTGCCGCCCGTGTTGGTGGTTATCTCAAATTCCACCGTTCGGGAATCTTTGTAATTGCCTTTGCCGTTTATGGTTACGGTGGCTGTCCCTTCGTTTGTGTTGTTGCTGTAACTTAGAGTGTAGTCCGTGTTGATTGTGAGTGGGCGACCGCCGTCCACCACGTTAGGTAGCGGTTTGATTTCTTTGCCGGTGTACTTTTGAGCGGCGATGCTTGCCACCGTCACCGTTGAAGCGGTAATGCTCTTCGGGATGATGGTGAAGACTTTATTTGCAATGCTGATAGCGTAGTTGCCGCCGGCAGTCAGTGAGCCTTGATTGATGGGATACGTCCCCGGTTTTTCGTTGGAGGTGCGGGAGAGCACGCCGCTAAAATGGTCCTCCTCATCGAGCAGATCCGGACTGTAAGTGTAAGTCAGCGGCGGGTCGGCGGTGTTGTAAGTTTTACTCAGATTATCGTTCGGCGTGACCACGACAGGCAAAGGGGTGATTGTTGCCGTAGCGACAGGCTGTGCTGCCAATTCGTAATTATCTTTGTGCGCACCGGCGAGCGCGAAGCCGTCAAATATGACCGGTTTGTCCGGTCCTGCATTTTTATCGGCAAAAGCCGCTGTGCCTTTTTCCACAGTTACCACATCGCCGACATCCTCAACTATGCCAACGACATTGCCCGTACCGCTAAAGGTAGCGTTCGTAGTGCCATCGTAAGTTCTGCTATCGACTGAAAAACCTGTGAGCGTAACCGGCTTGGGTGTAATCGCGGCGG
>NZ_BBRU01000115.1:0-879 GCF_001431085.1 Candidatus Symbiothrix dinenymphae | reverse complement strand
GGGCAGAGGTTGCCCTGGGATATGTTTCTAATTCTCTTAAAACGACGGAGAGAACCGGTTCTGAGGCAAGCAAATCAGAATCCTCTATGAGCAATTTTGGCATATCTGCAACGCCATCACTTCGTTTAGGTTGGACATTTTAAACCAAAATAATTAAAATTTCATGAATACCGGATATTATTATACCTATTTTAATCCTGTTGGCGATTGCAATGCAGCAGAAAACAGTATGTCCCCTTTCATTTCGGAATCCCATCGAGATACAAGGCAGGATGTGCTCTGCAATTTCTACCGAGCAATGCAGTCATAATGGCATTAAAACAGGTATAATTCCGGTAAAACTCCGGTAAAACTCCTGATTACATCTTGATGGCAATCAGGGGTTTTCTGTTGTTTCGCTCATCGTCTTTTGTCTGAATCAGGATTTACAGGATTAAAGGATTTTCAGGATTAACCATCTTGTTAATCTTTTAATCCTGAAAATCCTGATTCAGACAAAAAGTATTTTGTTGATAATTAAGCACTTATGCAAAATTTGCTGTAAACAAGGAAAAATAGATGTTTTTATTTGGTGGTTATAAAATAATATCCTACCTTTGTGGCATAATTTAAAAATTTGCAGATATGCCTACTCTTTATACAACAAATGAAAATAAGTAAACTTTGGTTTGAAGATGAAAAAATTTTCATTCAGACCGACGATGGGAGAGAATTATGGCAATCGCTTTTGTGGTATCCAAGATTGAAAAATGCCACAGAAGCGCAAAAGATGGCATACGAATATGATGAGATTGGTATTCGTTGGGAAGACATAGATGAAGACATGTCGGTTGAGAGTTTTCTATACGATGACCCCGAACCGGTTGGTGTGTCTAAAAT
>NZ_BBRU01000114.1:0-881 GCF_001431085.1 Candidatus Symbiothrix dinenymphae | reverse complement strand
TATAATTCGTTTTCAACTTTGATGTTTTTTTGGCAACAAGAATTTAAAGACCATTGGTTTGCTACGGGTTCGCCCACTTTTATAGTCAATATTCTAAAAAAACACAATGATGTAAAATCGCTGTTGGAGCCATTTCAGATGCAGGCTACAGATTTCGACAGTTTTGATATTCAGACGATAAACCCGCGCATATTGATGTTTCAAACGGGCTATTTGACAGTAAAAAAGAAGGAACGAGACCCGTTTAGTGTCTCCATGCTCTACACGCTGGGTGTTCCCAACGAGGAGGTCAATCAGGCATTAACGCGCCATTTATTAGCCAATTATGCCGAAATTTCGTTGCCGGAGGTGAACGAGGGATGCCGACAAATGATGCGACAACTTGTGTCGGGCGATTCGCAACAGTTTGAGCGCAGCCTGCAAGCCATGTTTGCGCGCATTCCCTACCAATTGTGGGGCAGCGATGAAAAATATTATCATTCCATGTTGCTGCTGTGGCTGAATGCATTAGGCTTCAAGCCGGATGCCGAAGTGTGCACCGACAAAGGGCGTATAGATGCCGTGTGGACGTGGCAGGAGCGGGTTGTGATTGCCGAAGTGAAATATGCTGCAAGTGACGACACTAAAGACGTTGCAGATAACACCGCTACAACAGCCAAATTATTAGACACAGCATTGGCACAAATTCGCGAAGTCCGCTATTATGAGCGATATGCGGGCGAGAACAAGCGCATCGCGTTGCTGGGCGTGGCATTTGTGGGGAAAGAGATTGCTTGTCGGATGGAAGAATTATCAAATAATTGAAAAAAAAACATTATGTTACAGGAATTACCTATTGGAATACAGTCGTTTGCGGATTTACGCAGCAAAGGCTATTTGTA
>NZ_BBRU01000113.1:0-14095 GCF_001431085.1 Candidatus Symbiothrix dinenymphae | reverse complement strand
TGCAACTCTCTCTCTAATTTTTCTTCGCGCTTCGTTTTCATAAATTGCTATTATTTAATTGTTTATAAGGCGCAAAGGTAGTGCTTTTTGATGAGTTTTGCAAATCCGTTTGCACACCCTACCCGTATGGGGTATTGATACTTTCAAAAAAATTTTGTACCTTTGTAATGACGCATATATGAAATATGCAGCTATACCACATCAACAATCCGATTGTTGATAATTCCCGGATACTACAAGCTATTCGCGGGCATAGCCGTCAGGTTAAGGGCGAAAAGCGCAGGGCATGACGGCTATACTTGCGATGTGTGTGTGCTTACAACTCTACCCGTGCGCCTTGTGCATCCGCTTGCAATTCAATGACTTGTGCATCTAATGCTGCTAATTTTTCACGGATGTCTGCCGCGTTTTCCTTGGGGCTTAGCACCAAAATAGTGGGACCTGCACCGCTCAAAACGCAGGCATACGCGCCACATTCGTGCGAAATTTTTCGAACTTCTTCCAATTCCGGCACGAGGGCATCGCGGTATTTTTCGTGAAAGCGGTCTTCTTCCATCAGTTTGCCCGCCAATTTGAGGTTGCCGGTTATCAGGCTTGCCACCATCACATTGGAAATCGCGGATGCCGTGACCGCCTCCGGAAAATCAATCGTCTTGGGCAATACCCCGCGCGAAACGGCTGTCGGCAGGCTGTAATTCGGGACAAAGGCAATGTAGGCACAATCCGGAGCCGCCATCGGCGCATAGTCGAGTTTGCCGTTTTGGAAGCACCCAACCACTAATCCACCCAGAATGGCGGGTGCCACATTGTCGGGATGTCCCTCCATTTTGGATGCGAAATTCAGCATCTCGTGCTTGCTCAATTCCAGATGCGCCAGCTCGTTGGCAAGCAAAATCCCCCCAACGATGGCGGTGGAACTACTGCCCAAACCGCGTGTCAGCGGCACGTTAGACTTCATCACAATCCTGCGAGGCGGCAAATTAGGCGCAAGTGAAAGGGCGGTTTTAACAATTAAATTCGTTTCATCTTTCGGAATGCCCGCACCAAAATCCGAGGCAATCACCCACTTCTCAGTGCGCTCCAACACATCCAATTCAAGGTACAAATTGAGCGCAACCCCAATACTGTCAAACCCACAGCCCAAATTCGCCGATGTAGCCGGCACAATTATTTTCATATTTCTTATTATTTTAAAAATTCATCCAACGCGCCCTTCAACTCTCCTTTTTCAACAATCCCCGTATGGAGCACCCGCTTATTTTTCAACTCCTTGATGTTTTTGGGAATTTCACAACCCGTTTTGTCATAGAGAGCCGCCGCATAATCCGCCGCATTTTCATTGTATATGGCGTGATAGACATCTTGCGGAAATTTATAGGGCGATGCGGTTGACAAAATGACGGTTTTATTGTCAGAACGATGCTTTTCATACACCGAAAATGCCACGGCTGTGTGCGTGTCGATGAGATAGTGATGTTGCGTGTATGCTGTTTTGATGGCGTTTTTCGTTTCTTCTTCCGTTGCGAAATCCGCGACGAATGTTTCTTGAATTTTTTCTAATTGCTGCCGACCGATTTTGAACGCACCTCTTTCTGATAAATCGCGCATCAGCCGTGCAATCGCCGCCGCATTGCCGTCATAGACATCGAAAAGCAACCGTTCGAGGTTGCTGGACACGAGGATGTCCATTGAGGGCGAAATTGTTTTGTGAAATTCGCGCTTGATGCTGTATTCACCCGTTTGGATGAAATCGGTCAGCACATGATTTTTGTTGGAGGCGCAAACCAATTGAGCAATCGGCAAGCCCATCTTCTTGGCATAATAGCCCGCCAAAATATCGCCAAAATTGCCTGTAGGCACAATAAAATTGACTTTTTTATTCGCTTTTGCCACAGCAAAATAACTCGAAAAATAATACACAATTTGCGGCATCAGTCGCCCCCAGTTGATGGAATTAGCGGACGAAAACAGGACATTTGGCTTGGATTTCAGATAATCGCCGTCGTTTAATACCTTTTTTACGGCAGTTTGTGCATCATCAAAATTGCCTTTAATCGCAAAGACAGCCACATTATCGCCCTCCTGCGTCACCATTTGCAACTTTTGAGTATCCGACACGCCATCTTGCGGGTAAAAAACGGCTATGCGGGTCTGCGGCACATTCGCAAAACCCTCCAGCGCAGCCTTCCCCGTATCGCCGGAGGTGGCAACCAAAATCACAATCTCAGCACCCTCATTCCGATTTCTCAGAGCCTGAGTGAGCAGTCGCGGCAAAATTTGCAACGCCACATCCTTGAAAGCAGACGTCTTCCCGTGCCACAATTCCAAAAAACTCAATTGGTCGGATATGTTAGTCAGCACCGACGGATTGAACTCGCTATACGTCTGTCGCACAATGTTTTGAACATCATTTTTTTCAAAATCAGTCAAAAATTGGTTGAAAATAGCACTCGCCATCTCAATATAAGTCTCGCTACCGGAAAAATCTATTCGGGGAAAATCCACCGGCACAAAAAGCCCGCCATCATCAGCCAACCCCTTTATCAGCACCTCGCTGCTGCAATATTTGCGCCGAGCACCATCTCTCGTTGAAATATAATCCATCATTTTAAAAATTACAGCCGCAAAGATACGAAATAGTTATGAGTTATGAGTTATTTTTTTAGCCAGAATACCGCTGAATGTTAATGCGGTTGCAAAAAAAACTCACAACTCATAACTCATAACTCATAACTATTTCGTATCTTTGCGCCCGAATTGGAGTTAAAACTGCTAAAAATGGAGGCAATGATGATAAAATTGAATGTGTGCCGACAAGCGCAACTGCTTGTGGCTCTGCTGTTTGTGATGATTGGAATAGTGTCTTGTGAGGATGTGAACCCCGCTTTGGCAAGCGCGGAAAAAACGCAGGATGCGCAAGATACGCAGGAAGTAACGTTTACGGTGGACTTTCCCGACAACGGTTTTGCGCCCGAAACACGTGCCATGCAGACCTATTCGGATGCTACCCCGCTGGAAAACAGGGTGTCATCTATCTGTGTGATGCTTTTTGACACCGAAAACCGCTATATGGATACACTGATGGTGCCCGGAAGCAGCATCACCAGTCAGGGATATTCCGGCGAGCGCAAAACATTTTCCATCAAATTAGTGAAAGGCACCTACGGAACAATTGCGTTTTGGGCAAATGTGGACAATATATTGCCGACTATTCGCGCTTTCATGGCGTCGACTTACAATAAATCGTTGATACAGAGCTATATGTTTAATCAAACGACCTCCGGCAAAGTGAGTTTCAATGACATCCCGATGTATGGGGAGCTGACCAACGTTACCGTCACGGCGGCGGCCAGTTCGGGCAAAACCGTAACCTTGTATAGGTCGGTTGCCAAAATCAGCGTCACGGTTGCCAACACGCCCAACAATCAGCTATTTAAATTAGAAAAAATATACGTTTACAACACCTACAGCAAGGGCAGGGTGGCACCATACAACATCAACGCAGCGGCTGCATCCATCAACAGCGGCTGGCAACGCACAAACACATTAGTGCCATTGGAATACAAGGCCGGCATCGCGGACGACGCCACCGAGTTTCTCCTCTTCGAGGCAAATAATGTGGCTGATGCGGACGGCAACCTCCTCAAGGATGCCCAGCGCACATGTTTGGTGCTGAAAGGTTGGTTTACCGATACGATAGAGCACAAGCCCGAGGTGCGGTTGTTTGAAACCTTCTATCGCATTGATTTTAAGGACAGACAAGGAGACAACATCGACATCGTGCGCAACCACAAATACAAGGTCAACACCAGATATGTGGGCTGGAAAGGCGCAAACTCGCTTTTTGATGCTTTCAACGGGATTGACGACCGTGTGCAATATGGTGAAAGCACCGAAACCAGAGCAGCCTCTGCCGCAGGTGCTTCGGGCAGAGACAAATCAATCCACGTTACGATTGAATATTAACGCAAACAAAAACTACAAGGGCTGTCATTGCGGGCTTGACCCGCAATCCCCTGAAAAGGAGCCGGATGTTAGGCAACAGAGCAATGTAAACAAGGGATTGCGGGTCAAGCCCGCAATGACAGACCTCTTAATCACCCTCCATGACAATTCTTATACTTCTTCCCACTCCCGCAGGGGCAAGGGTCGTTGCGCCCGACGGTCTTCTCTGCCCTAAAAGGCTGGGGCTTTTGCGGCTCGCGGGTGTCGCGATTTGCCACATTGCTTTGCAGGCGGCGACCGTCGGCTAACTCGTCTTTCTGCGTTTGGTAGCGCGAGAAGTCGGTTTTTTGTTCGGGGGCGGCTTGGCGCATTTCCGGCTCGCGCATAGGGAGTTGCCCGCGCATGAGGACGGCTACCGTTTTGCGGTTCATACTGTCCACCATCGCCTTGAAGAGGTTGAACGATTCGAGTTTGTAAATCAGCAACGGGTCTTTGTTTTCGTAACTTGCGTTTTGTACCGAGTGGCGCAGTTCGTCCATCTCGCGGAGGTGCTCTTTCCACGATTCGTCGATGCTGTGTAGCAAAATCGCCTTTTCAAACGCTTTCACCACCTCTTTACACTCCGAGTCGTTGGCTGCCTTGAGGTTGCAACTGATATTGTACATTTTCGCGCCGTCGGTGATGGGCACGATGATGTTTTCGTAGCGGTCGCCCTGCTGTTGATAGACCCGTTTGATGTTGGGCGTTGCAAGTTGAATCATGCGGTCGTTTTTGCGCTTGAAACTTTCCATCGCCGCGGCGAAAATACGCTCTGTGAGTTCGTCTGCCCGCATTTTTTGCAATTCTGCCTCGCTCACCGGCGATTCGATTGCCAGGGTCTTGGATATTTCAAATTTCAATCCTTCGTAGTCGCCAAAACCGGCAAAATTGTCGGCAATCGCCACGGAGGTGTCGTAAATCATATTCAGCACGTCCAACCCGATGCGTTCGCCCACCAAAGCGTGCTTGCGGCGCGTGTAGATGACCTCACGCTGCGAATTCATCACGTCGTCGTATTCCAAGAGGCGTTTGCGAATACCAAAATTGTTTTCTTCCACCTTCTTCTGGGCACGTTCCACGGCTTGGTTGAGGAATTTGTGTTCCAGCACCTCACCCTCCTTAAAGCCCATCCTGTCCATCATTCCCGCGATGCGTTCGCTGGCAAAGAGGCGCATCAGGTTGTCTTCGAGCGATACGAAGAACACGGACGAACCCGGGTCGCCCTGACGACCGGCACGACCGCGCAACTGCCTGTCCACGCGCCGCGAATCGTGACGCTCCGTCCCGATAATCGCCAAACCGCCCGCAACCTTCACTTCGGGCGAGAGTTTAATATCCGTACCACGACCCGCCATATTGGTCGCAATCGTAACCGTGCCCGTCTGACCGGCTTGTGCCACAATATCCGCCTCCTTTTGGTGCAATTTGGCATTCAACACATTGTGCGGAATTTTGCGCATATTCAACATACGGCTCAAAAGTTCAGAAATTTCCACCGACGTGGTGCCCACCAGCACGGGGCGACCCGCCGTTTTCAGCGCGATAATTTCTTCAATCACCGCCGCATATTTTTCGCGTGCCGTCTTGTAAACGCGGTCGTTCATATCGGTGCGCGAAATCGGACGGTTGGTCGGAATCACCACCACATCCAATTTGTAGATGTCCCAGAGTTCGCCCGCCTCCGTTTCCGCCGTACCGGTCATCCCCGCGAGTTTGTGGTACATACGGAAATAATTTTGCAGCGTGATGGTCGCAAATGTCTGTGTAGCAGCCTCTACTGTTACACGCTCCTTCGCCTCAATCGCCTGATGCAGCCCGTCGGAATAGCGGCGACCCTCCATCACGCGCCCCGTTTGCTCGTCCACAATCATCACTTTGTTGTCAATCACCACATATTCATCGTCCTTTTCAAAGAGGCAATACGCCTTCAAAAGTTGGTTCACGGTGTGCACGCGCTCCGATTTCACGGCGTAATTCTGCATCAGTTCGTCCTTCTGCGCCTGTTTTTCCTTGTCGTCGAGGGAGGCGTTCTCAATTTCGGCGATTTTGATGCCTATGTCGGGCAGCACGAAAAAGTCGGAGTCGTTGGAATGCCCCGCCAGCAGTTCGTGACCCTTGTCGGTCAGTTCGATAGAGTTGTGTTGCTCATCAATTGTGAAATAAAGTTCGTCCGTGATGATGCCCATATCCTTGTTTTGCTGCTGCATATAAAACTCTTCCGTTTTCAGCATCCGTGCCTTCACGCCCGGCTCGCTCAGGAATTTGATGAGTGCCTTGTTTTTCGGCATCCCCTTATAGGAGCGGAAAAGCAGTTTAAGACCTTCCTCCTGCTGCTTCTCGTCGCTATGTTCAAGCAGTTTGCGTGCCTCGGCGAGCAGATTGTTGGTGAATTTGCGTTGCACGTCCACGATATGCTCGATGCGGGTGCGGTATTCCTCAAACAGTTGGTCTTCGCCCTTGGGCACGGGTCCCGAAATAATCAACGGCGTGCGCGCATCGTCAATCAAGACCGAATCCACCTCATCCACAATCGCGTAATTGTGCTTGCGCTGCACGAGGTCGGCGGGGCTAATCGCCATATTATCACGCAGATAGTCGAAGCCAAACTCGTTGTTGGTGCCAAACGTGATGTCGGCTTCGTAGGCTTTGCGCCGCTCGTTGGAGTTCGGGCGATGCTTGTCGATGCAGTCCACAGACAGCCCGTGGAACATATACAGCGGACCCATCCACTCCGAGTCGCGCTTCGAGAGGTAGTCATTGACCGTCACCACGTGCACCCCGTTGCGCGTCATCGCGTTGAGAAACACCGGCAACGTCGCCACCAGCGTTTTCCCTTCACCGGTCGCCATTTCGGCGATTTTTCCCTTGTGTAGCACCACCCCGCCGAACAACTGTACATTATAATGTATCATATCCCACGTGATTTCGTTGCCGCCCGCCATCCAATGGTTTTTGAAAACGGCGGTGTCGCCGTCGATGGTAACAAAATCCTGTGTAGTAGCCAATTGGCGGTCAAAATCGGTTGCTGTCACGCGGATTTCTTCGCTCTGCGCAAACCGCCGCGCCGTGTCTTTCACAATCGAAAACACCTCCGGCAGGATTTCCTCCAGCGTTTTTTCGTGCGTTTCCGTCACATCTTTTTCGATTTTGTCGATTTCCGCCCACACCCGCTCACGGTCTTCGAGTTCGAGACTGTCGATAGAAGCCCTCAGTTCGGCAATTCGTGCCGTTTCTGTTGCCACGCGCGACTGAACGTCAGCCATCAGTTGCTGCGTGCGACCGCGCAAATCATCGTTCGACAATTTTTCGATATTGGGATACGCCGCAAGCACTCGTTGCACATACGGGTCAATCTCCTTGAGGTCGCGCTGGGACTTATTCCCAAACACTTTTGATAAAATGCTATTAATACTCATTTTCTGAATTATGAATTATTTTTTTCTCTGCTTAGAAACGGCAAAAGTACAAAAATTATTGTGAGTTGCCAAAAATCATTTTTTGACAGCAAATTCAAAAAAAAAGATGTACCTTTGCCCCCGTTTCCTGCCAGAGAAACATATTAGCAACTTTTTAAATTGTTGAAATTTTATAAAAAATGATATATATATGGAAAATCCGATTTTGGGTTTAAAACCTGCTAATGTTTGGAAGCATTTTTATGCTTTGACACAGATTCCGCGTCCTTCGGGACACAAACAACCGGTGGCATCGTTCGTTGAAACGTTCGGCAAGTCGCTGAAGTTAGAAACCTTGCGCGATGCCGAAGACAATATCTGCATTCGCAAGCCCGCTACGAAAGGGTATGAAAATCGCCAACCTGTCATCCTGCAAGCGCATTTGGATATGGTGCCGCAAGCCAATTCCGATGTGAAGTTTGACTTCACGAAGGATGCCATTCAGCCCTACATCGACGGCGAATGGGTGAAAGCGAAAGGGACTACCTTGGGTGCCGACAACGGCATAGGGGCAGCCGCCATCATGGCAGTGCTCGAAGCCACCGACATCGAACACGGACCCATCGAAGGGCTGTTTACAAGCGACGAAGAAACCGGCATGTTCGGCGCAAACGGCATCAAACCGGACTTTCTGAAAGGCAAAATCCTCCTGAATTTGGACACCGAAGACTATGACGAACTGATTATCGGTTGCGCCGGAGGTGTGGACATCACGGCGACATTTACATACTACGAAAAGATGAATGAGCCGAAAGGCGAAAAGATTGCTCTGCGTGTGTCGCTCACAGGCTTGAAAGGCGGTCACAGCGGCGTGGACATCCATTTGGGACGTGCGAATGCCATTCAGTTGATGTTCACCTTTTTAAAAGCTGCAATGACCTGCGATACAGCCTTTTTGTCGTCTGTAAACGCCGGAACGCTCCGCAATGCCATCCCGCGCGAAGCATTTGCAACCCTCGTGGTAGAGGACGAGGAAACGTACGAACTGATTGCAACAATGGTTAAAAACTTCGAGAAAATTTTCAATGAAGACTTTAAAGACATCGAAGATAAAATTTCATTTAAAGTGGAAAAAATTCCTTTCGATAACTTCACTCTGCTGCCTTGGTCGGTTGAAAGAGGATTGATTGGTGCCCTGGTGGGTTGCCCCAACAACGTTATCAACCGTTTTGCATTGATGCCCGAATTGGTGGAAACGTCTATCAACCTGGCGATTGTCAATGTAGGAAATGGTGAGGTTGAGGTGAAATTTTTAGCCCGCAGTGCGTCTGAAAGCAAAAAAGGAGGCATTTGCAATCAAATAGACAGCCTGTTTAGCATGGCACAAGCCGACACTTGCAACTTTTCAGGCTCCTATCCGGGCTGGAGTCCCAATGCCAACTCCCCTGTGTTGAAGACGATGGAAACAATTTTTGAGCAGCAACGTGGCAAAAAACCGCACGTGACGGTGGTGCACGCCGGTTTGGAATGTGGCATCATCATGTCCCACGTCCCCACAATCACCGATGCCGTGTCTTTCGGTCCCACCATCAAATTTCCGCACTCGCCGGACGAAAAAGTGGAAATAGCTACGGTGCAAAAGTTCTGGGATTTTTTGACGGCAGTGTTGAAGCAAGCACCTGTGTAGTTGTGAGTTATGAGGGGCGATGCAGAGCGAGGGTCAAGCCCGCAATGACAGACTTTTCGGGTCATCCCTAATATCTTGAATGTGCCGTGTCCGGCATACCCGAATATTGCTGTCCCGTAGGGTAGGGTGTTCAAACCGTTCTCCATTTTTCCTACGAAGCCAACAGCGTTTTTCTTCTTTTAACCCACATTGCGCACTATCCGGAATAAAGTCGTTGTAAATCAGACTGTTGGAATTTTTCAAAAACCTGTTTGTGTACTACAAATTTTTTCGTTTGGAATGGATATGGGCGATGCCTTAGTTTGTCGTGGAGCAATTTGACTTTGGGACTTGGCTCGGAACATTTTCGCAGGATAATCACCTCATCCTGAACGTTTTGTGCCGTTGTCGTTATTGCCTTTTGAGTGTTCGCTGTCCGCACAATTTCCTTCCATTGCGAATGATAAAGTTTGCGCTCTTCTTCGCTTTGTTCTGCGTTTTGAGGCAGGAGTTTGAGTTGATAACGAATCGTGCTAACTACCTGATAGGCAAGCAATCCCAGGTGTAAATGAGCCAATGAACTTTGGTCTTTTTTGTGATAAATGGGGCGTAAATCCAGATCTGTTTTCAGGCAGCGAAACGTGGATTCTATTTCGCGAATAATGTTGTAGGAATCCCAAAGTATTTTTTCGGTATCTTGAATCGAAGTGCGCAAAAAATAGATGCCACTGTGTTCGTTAATCGCCTCATTATCTTTTATTTGCCACTCTATCGAAGTCACTATTCGCTGCTCTTTTACTCCTTTTGATTGGTTCTTCCTCTTTTTCGTAATCTGCTTAATCTCAACCTGAAACGTTATGTCGTAATGTTTGTGAATGGACGGATATTTTGCCTTCAAGCGACCGATACGTTCGTGCACCTTGACTTCCGTTTTGATGCCGCTTTTCTTTGTGAATGAGGACTTTATGCATTCCAAACCATTCTCAAAACCTTGCTGAAAACGGGCATTCATAGAGCGTTCTTTCTCACCTTTAGCCTCACTTTTTATTCGCAAAAAATAATCATCACTTTTCTCACTTTTAACTGATAACAGCTCTATTTTCTGACCTTTTCGGTCTGCTACGCAAACAATTTCTGAACTTTCTACCGCTTCATAATCTTTTAATTTAGAACGACTTACAGAAATATAGTCGAAGTTATTTTCTTTCAACATCGCCAAATTTTCTTCCGTTGCAATGCCCGCATCCATCACCACGATGGCGCGTTGTTGGGCGATGGTAGTCTTCGCCCGAAGGTCAATAACCACCTGTTTGAGCGTTTGGGGGTCGGCAATATTGCCCTCCAGCAAGGACGAGTGCTTTATAAATCCCTGTGGGTTAATGACTACGGCTAAAACGATGAGTTTACAATCCGAGCGTTTCTCCTTGCTACGACCGTGTTTGGCAATTTTGCTCCCCGCCATTCTGCCCTCAAAATAGGTGTTGGTCAGGTCATAGAGTATGATTTTGTCCTCTATATCAAAGAGTTCGTTGGTCGTTTTGGAAAAATAATGTTCGAGTTCTGTGTGCAAATTGTACAGTTTCTTGGCCATGCGATACAGACAGTCTTTATTGATTTGGGAAACGGGAAAACCCGTCAATTCGCATACCGCTGAATTTTCTCTAATCCATTGTGCCATAGCTAATTCGGAGGCAGGATGCACGGCGCGACTGATAACCTGTGTCTGTGCCAATTGTACCTCTTTTTGAGAAAATCCCTGACTTTTCAAAAACGCTGCAAACTGCAGTCGCTCAAGCGTTTGAAAGCATATTGACTCTGCTCCGACCTCTTTTACATCGCTGTGTTTCAGGCTGTTAGAGTAAATCGTTTCCAGCACTTCTCCATTTTTACCGCGCTTTTTTGCCGGCTTTTCACCCGTATCTATGCGCTTTTCGCCAATCAACCGATTCCACCATTCGTCAGTCAATTGATTGACAACGGCATCTTCAATTTCCTCTTGACGAAACAATTTATTAGTCATATTGTCTTGACGTTCAACGAGTTTGCGCCGTATCAAGTTGAGCCGGTCAATGCTTACATCCTCGCTCAAAAAGCCAATATTGAGCAACGTGCGATGACAAACGCGGTCATCGTTGTTCCGATAACTCTCAACCAAACGCCAGTAAGCATCACTTCTGTTTATCGCCGGGTTATACCGTAATGAAAACTTGAAATACATGCCGCAAAGGTACGACCTAACTTCCTGATACACAATACCCCCCTGTGTACTACAAATGAAAAATTCCCAATTTTTGGGCAAAAATCACCAATTTTCAGCAAAAAACGTCGAAAAATACACGGAATATTCCCAAAATGACCATTTTTTAGCTTGATTTTATGTTGCAGAACATAAAAATTTTTTTTGTGGCAGCTGATTTTGCGCAATGTGGGCTAAATCATCCATCCACTCCAATTGCCTGAAAAAGGCTGCAATATTTGGATTTTTAGGGTGTGGTCTTAGATTATTCGGAGTAATTTCCCCCATCATATAGGGTATTGTCCAGTTTTCCGTGACGACTGTTTCCTTATAAATGGTCAATGTAGCGGGATAAGTCTCGGTCGTCATACCTGTCCACATCGTCTTTTCGGCATAAAGCATCGGTTTTGTAATTTGGGCAAGTCATCACCAATGCCAGCTGCCGAAGTATTCGATGCAAACAATAATCCAATTGCCGCGATTGTAAAAAAGAGGCGTTTCATGACATAACGTTTTTTATGGGTGCAAAGTTAAATCTCTTCCGTGCAATTTCCTTGCACGCAAGCAAAACAAGAAAGATATTATTCTATTTACCTCCATTTTTATAGGAACTTAAATCCGCAAGCCTAAAAAGAAAAACTTTGCAAAAAAATCATGGGCGGGGTAAAAAAAAACAAAAAAATATTTGGTTTGTATAAAATTTTTGCATATCTTTGTACCGTAAAATGATAGATTAGGGACAAGTTTTGTTATGCAAATAAAGATGTGGTTTATATGAAAAAATATCTGTGTTTTTTAATATTTGTTCTGTATTTTTTATACCCTGTAAGCATCCAAGCGCAGGATATACATTTTCGGGACATTCAGGTTGCTCGAACGCAAAAATCAGCAACAATGGCAGTAGATTTACTCTATAAGGAATTGAATGATTTTGACAGGGAGTGTTTCCTAATAGGTACTTTGGACGATGATATGGGGCATTATCAGACATTTACGTCCAATAAGTCTATTGGCGACATTGATGACGATGTGAAATGGATGTTTGAAAAAGATGCCAAATTCATGGCCGATACAATGGCGCGTCAACGTATTACATCATACAGTGACGAATGGGGGAAAGAAGGTACTGTACTGTTGGTTGTAGCCTTATTTAAGAACGATTATCCCGATTTGCGTGCAGTTCGTATATGCTCGCAATGCTGCCCACTGAGGAAACTCTATGGCAGTGAAATCGTCAGTTACAGCAATCCGGATTCGATTTGCAATGGAAAAGCCATAGCCATAAAAACGCCTTTTGAGATAGAATTGTACTCATTGCCTTTGGCAAAAATAATTGCCGGTTATTATAAATTTGATTTCTCAAAATCATCGTTTCCCGTTCTGTCTTCGGGAGGCGATATTGGCTATCGAGGCGTGCTCAACAAAGATAAGATATCAACGCGGGCGCAAAAATTATCGTTTTTGGCAGGCATTTTTATGCGTTACAAATTATCTCTATGGGCCAATGTATATGGCTGTTACAGTATCTTAATGCCCAATTCGCTCAGCACGGCAGCCATGTGTTCTGATATTTTGAAAGATATTGGTTGTGAACATGTTGCGTATGTGGACAGATTTCCGTATGGTCATCAAATCTTCTTTACCTCATCAGATGAGGTAAAGAAATTAGAAAATTTGATAAATAAGGTAAATATGGAGTTGGACAGCAACATGGTTGTTTTCTGATGTGACAATATGACGAAGAATATTATTTTTTCAGTTATCGTATTAACAATGTTGAAAGGGCAAATCGCATTGTCTCAAAATACGGATCATGCAGGAGGAGGGCATTTTACAAAAAGAATTGATTATAACGTGAACCTGAAGGGATTTAAGGATGGTGACAATTCCTACAACCTTGACGGAAAATCAATACTTGACAGGATACTTTTTGAAAATATTAATTCTCCCGTAGAATTTGTATTTGAGGATTCATCCGAAGGGGAAGATGAGGTATTGGCGTTTCGTATTGTCAGGGATTTTTCAACCGATTCATTCCGGTTGGAAATTATGCGAATTCCCGATATTCAAAAGATGTGTAATGCCGTAAATTTTATATCGATGAAGATAAATAAAATAAATCTTCCTTCTGAATTTATCAAAACGGTATCACTGGAAGGCAGAGATATGATTTTAACTCATAACAGAGAAGTTGATCGTATGAGGCTCAATGATGATGTGTATAAACTCTATCGTCCCAAGAGCAAAATATTTAGGATAAAAAACGAGTTTGCAGAGAAACTGCATGATAAAATGGCTGCATTGATTGATAATTTTAAGGCAAAAGGAGTACCCCCAATAATTATGGATGGTTATTCGGTAACATTCCGTACCGTAGTTGAGGATGAGGTGTGGTCATTAAAAATTCATGCACCTCGAGGCAATGCCCGCAGAATGTCCGATTTTTGCAAACAAATTATATTGGATGCCGACGCAAATATACTGGATGAAACGAAATACATTGAATTACTTGAAGAAATGAATTTTGAAAAATAGGTTCTACTGGGATGCGAGCAGAACGACAAGAGGTTTCTTGGCTGTGGAAGTGATACACACAAAATATCTTTCCTCACAAATAACAGTAGAACCTAATTTAAAAAGCGTGCGAAGAAAAAGTTTCAAAAATATTTGGTTTGTATAAAATTTTAGGCTAAATCTTTTTTTCAGGTGCTATTATTTCGCAAACGGTGTTTTATCCCGTAGGGACAAATATACATAGCCTTTTATCCCGTAGGGATTATAGCTCGGTAGAAAAGCCAATCCTCACCTCCACCC
>NZ_BBRU01000112.1:0-34968 GCF_001431085.1 Candidatus Symbiothrix dinenymphae | reverse complement strand
CCCGCCAATTCGACGAAACTGCTTACAAGGAAGCCCGAAAATTGCAGGAAGAAATGGAGGTCTATTTACGTAAATTCCCCAAAAATCATGCGTAAAATAATCAACGACCCCGTTTTTGGGTTTATCAACATCCCTAACGACTTTGTTTACAGCATCATTCAGCACCCCTATTTTCAGCGACTGACACGCATTAAACAGTTGGGAGTCATCCACTTAGTCTATCCGGGCGCGCAACACACGCGCATGTCGCATTCCCTTGGCGCGATGCACCTGATGAGCGAAGCCATCTCGCAACTGCGCTCCAAAGACCACGTCATCACGCCCGAAGAGGAAGATGCTGCGTTGGCGTGTATCCTGATGCACGATTTGGGGCACGGACCGTTCTCTCACGTGCTGGAAGACACTTTGGTGACGGAGATTTCGCACGAAGAAATTTCGCTGATGCTGATGGAAAAGATGAATGACACATTGGGCGGACAACTCTCCACCGCCATCGCGATTTTCAAAAATGAATATCCCAAACGCTTTTTGCACCAGTTGGTTAGCGGGCAGTTGGATGTTGACCGGCTCGATTATCTGCGCCGCGACAGTTTTTTCACCGGCGTTACCGAAGGCAATATCGGCTCGGCACGCATCATTAAGATGCTCAATATCCACGACGACCGCCTCGTGGTGGAAGTTAAGGGCATTTATTCCATCGAAAATTTCCTTATGGCACGCCGCCTGATGTATTGGCAGGTCTATTTGCACAAAACTGCCCTCGCAGCAGAACGAATGTTGATAAACGTGCTGAAGCGCGCCCAAGAATTGACATGTCATTGCGGGCTTGACAACCTATTTGCATCCCCTGCCTTGCAATATTTTTTGCACAATAAGGTGGACAAGCACACCTTTTTGACCGACCCTGAGGCATTGGAACATTTTGCCAATTTGGACGACAACGATATTTGGTCGGCTCTGAAAGTGTGGTCGCAACACGAGGATAAGGTGCTGTCGCTGTTGAGTTTAGGACTGCTTAACCGCCGCTTGTTCAAGATTGAAGTGGAGTTGCAACCATTTTCGCCCGAATACATCGCCGAAAAACGCCAACAATTGGCAGAGAAACATAACCTGTCGCCCGAAGAACTCGATTACTTGGTAGCCTCCAACGAAATCACATCCAATATGTACAACGAAGCAGACGACAGCATTGACATTCTGTACAAAAACGGCACCACCAAAAACATTGCCGAAGCCTCCGATATGCTCAACATCCAACTGCTCTCCAAAAAAGTCAAAAAATACTATTTGTGCTTTTTACGGAGTTAGGCAGAATTGGAGGTTGATACATCACATCATCGAGCCACAATGTTTCCGAAATCTTTCCATACTTCGGCAGCACGGTAAGCTTCTACCGCTTCAGCAGGCACATAGAGGGTGAGTTTGCCTATGGATACCCCACTGAATACATTACCTGCGATGGTCTGCGGCACAGGATTCCGGTTGGCTACGCTTGTTAGCCCGCGGCACATAAAAAACGCCCGCTCGCCAATGTCGGTAACACTACCGGGAATGGTAACAGAGCGAAGCCCGCTGCAATCGGAAAAAGTGGCAGACCCAATGCCAATAACCCCGTCAGGAATGGTCACAGAGACCAATTTGCTGCCGACAAAAGCATCATTCGCGATGTGGACAACGCCGGCGGGAATGGAAAACAGCGAGTCTTGTTTTCCCACAGGATAGAGCAGCAACGCATCCTGAAAGTAGTTGTAAAGCACCCCATCAACCGAGCGATATTGCAGATTTGCAACAGCTACATTGATAGCAGTCAGCGCATTACATCCCGAAAACGCCCAACTCCCAACGTTGGTAACACTACCGGGAATAGTGACGGAGGTGAGCGCACTGAAATCGTTAAAAGCACCCCACCCGATGCTGATAACACCCTCCTTGACGACCACCTTCTTAATAGCAGCACTCGAAGCAGACCATGGTGGGGTTTTGTCGCCCACATAATCGTCCATTGCCGCAGACCCACTAATAGTGAGGGTGCCGCCACTCAGTTTTGCGGTAACATCGGCTGGCGTTTCGCTGCCAACGTTCCACGTCTCTGCAAACGCTGTGCTGAAAGCGAACAGCGCAATTGCCGACAAATAAATCTTTTTTGTTTTCATACCTGTACTTTTTTTTTATAACAAAATATTTTATAGTAAATTTCGGCTGCAAAGATATGAAATAATTATGAAATATCAATTATCATTTATCAGCTATTTCAGGGCAAACGCATCTTAATTTATGTTAAATAAAACAGAAGTCGCGCTACAACTACTCCAAACGGGGTTAAATTTGAAAGGAACCGGCTCAAGAGTACTTTGTCATGGCGGGAGTACTTTGTCATGGTGGGCTTGACCCGCCATCCCCTGAGAAGGAACCTAATGTTGCGCAACCTCGCAGTCGCTATGGTACCGAGCACGCACGCTGTGTGTTGCCTCTGCTACAATCCCAAAGTCTTATCCAAATCAGCCTTCGCCGTCAAATAGTCGGATATGGCTTGCTGATATGACAGGTTTGATTGTGTCATTGCCACCGCGGCATTTTGCAATTCGAGCATAGTACCCATACCTGTTTCGTAGCGTTTTGCAGAAATTTCATACGCCTTTTGCGAGAGCGTAACGGCTTTTTTTGCTGCGTCCATTTGCTTTGTTGCTTTGTTCATGTTGTCGCGCGAAGTGAGAGCCGCCACAGTTAGTTGATTTTCAGCATAATCGCGCTGTATTTGCAACTCCTGAGCCTGTATTTTTAGTTGTCTGTCTTTGTGATAATTGGTAACGTGCAAAATGGGTACGCTCAATTGCAATCCAACTATAAAGCCCTGTCCGAACCATTCTGTGTGTGCCGGCTGAACTCCCGCCTGAGGATTGAACAAGCTGGCTGCTGCTTTATCCGATTGACCGGCATAAGTGTATTGACCAAAAGCCGCCAATGTGGGCATCCATTGTGTTTGCTGTATTCCCAATGCCTTTTTCGTTTGCAGATATTGAATATCCAACTGTTTCAAATCGGTGTTGTTGCTCAATTCAATGTCGCGGTTGGCGTTCAGTCCGAAAACATCGTTTTCAAAATCGGCAAGACTGCCTTGTACGAGCAATTCTACTGACATTTCCACGCCCATCAACACTTTTAAATATAACTTTGCCTGTTCAATGCCATTTTCAACCTGCAACAAATTAGGCTGCAAATTGGTCATCTGCACCTCTGCCGAAACGCAATCATACTCGGCGACTACTCCTGCCTCAAAGCGTTTTTTGGCTTGCTTGTAATTTTCCTCGGCAAGCGCATAGCCGTCTTGCAGCACTTTGTAGGAATCTTGCGCCAGCAGAATGCCGTAATAAGCCTTCGTTACATCGTTGCGCAACGTGATTTTCGAGGCACGCGCCTTTTCTACGGCTAATTGCATGTCCAAATTGCTCATCTGAATTGATTTCCACAACGCCGGCACCACAAGAGGCAATGACAACTGCAATCCAACCGAAGCAGTCCAGTCGGTTGGCAAGTCGATTACCATTCCGGCTAAAGCCATCGTTGCCGGCGATAAATATTTACCATATTGCGCCGTACCGTCCACCGTAGGCAACAATCCATACCAGGCCGCCTTTTTGGAATAATCCACCCGCACCAATTCATGGTCGGCAATCTTAATCGTAGGGCTTTCGCTGAGCGCAATTTCGAGGGCTTTGTCTAAGTTCACCTCTAACTTTTGATTTTGTGCCTCCATCGTAGGAAGCCCCAGCGTCATTACTAACGCCATCACAATCATCTTTTTTTCTAAAACTAATTTCATTTTATTTTATAATTATTGTTATTTGTATTTCTTGTTACATTGCTTTTTCTTTCAATTGCTCCATTGTTTCGTCAATCAGTTGATAGCCTTGCGGCGTAGCCATGCCGCGCAGAAAATTGAGAATACTCATACGGGCAAATTCATTGTGCGCAAAGCGGTCGGTTGGCAAAAAATCATCAATCATCAAACTCCGAAACTGACATTTTACAAGCCACAAACACACTTCCATATTGATGTCGTCGCGAATAAACCCTTCATCAATGCCTCGTTGAACCAATGGGATGAAAATGTCCACGCGATTGTAATGCTGTTGCTCCGCCGCCAAATAAATATGGTGGTAATGCTTTTTCAAATCGTAGACAAATGCCTTACAGACCTGATTGGAGTCGCTCAAAAGTTTGGCGTACATCTTCATCATAATGGTAATTATATTTTCCGAACTACTAATGATACGCTGTAATTCATCTTCGGCGTGCATACTGTGCATCTCCATACATGCCGCCAGAAGGTCTTCCTTGTTCTTGAATTGTTCATAAAGCGTCCGCTTCGATATGCCCAAGTGATTGGCTATATCGTCCATCGTCATGCTCTTAATCCCGTGTCTCAAAAACAAATGACGCGCTTCATCAATAATTCTATACCGTAATTCCATTTCGGCGACAAAGGTACAATAAAACTTTTGAAACTACCAAAGTTTTTTGGTTTTTACTATGTTAAAAAAGCGTAAAAGAGTTATGAGTTATGAATTATGAGTTATGAGTTATGAATTAAATACTACCTTTGCGGGTGGATTAAATAACAAAATGATATATATAATATGGAAGGGATAATCAAAAACAGTGATTACAGGCAGTGGTTGGGCGAATTAAAAATGCGCATCCGCCAAAGCCAAATTAAGGCTGCCATTCGAGTAAATACCGAATTGTTGCAACTTTATTGGGATTTAGGATGCGATATAGTTGTGCGACAACTGGATGCGGTGTGGGGAAGTGGAGTTATCAAGCAACTAAGTGCTGATTTGCGGTCAGAATTTCCGGATATGCACGGCTTTTCGGAAACGAATTTAGGGTATGCCAAGAAGTTTTATCTGTTTTATAGTCAGGACAATCTAATTTTCCCACAACTTGTGGAAAAATTAGATGATGCAAAATTGACCCAAGTTGGTGTGCAATGTGCTGAACAACAAGAAATTATAATTTCCCAGCAAGTTGCTGGGAAATTAGAAACTCACCCAATTTTCCAAATTCCATGGGGGCATCACATGGTAATTATCACCAAATGCAATTCTGTCAAAGAAGCCCTCTTTTATGTGCGGAAAACTTTGGAAAACGGTTGGAGCCGTGCTATGTTGATGAATTTTATGGAGACCGGATTGTATAAATCGCAGGGGAAGGCTCTTAATAATTTTTCGCGGTGCTTGCCTGCGGTACAGAGCGATTTGGCTGCGGAAATTCTGAAAAACCCACACAATCTTGATTTTTTGGCTCTGACTGAAGGCTATAAAGAGCGGGAATTGGAGAATGCTTTGACTGCCAACATCATCAAATTTTTGTTGGAACTGGGGCAAGGATTTTCATTTGTGGGCAGGCAAGTTTTGCTCAAGGCGGGCACGAAAGACCTGTTTATTGATATGCTGTTTTATCATCTCAAATTGCGGTGCTATGTGGTGGTAGAATTGAAAGCCTGCGAATTTGAGTCCGCGTTTATTGGGCAATTGGGCACCTATGTGGCGGCGGTCAATCATCAAATGCGCGATGCTGCTGATAACGACACCATTGGATTGTTGATTTGCAAAAACAAGGACGATGTCTTGGCGCAATATGCGTTGGAGGGTAGCAGCCAGCCCATCGGCGTTTCCGAATACGAATTGTCGAAACTATTGTCGGAAAAATTTAAATCGACATTGCCCAGCATTAAAGAAATAGAAACTCAATTACAAACGACTAATTAAAAAAACAATGAAAGCATATTTAGATTTATTGCAACGGGTTATCAATGAGGGTGTTTCTAAGGACGACCGCACGGGGACGGGTACGCTGAGCGTGTTTGGGCATCAGATGCGGTTCAATCTGGCGGACGGGTTTCCGCTGATGACTACCAAAAAGTTGCATCTGAAATCCATCATCTACGAATTGCTGTGGTTTTTGAAGGGCGACACCAATATTCAATATCTGAACGACCATGGCGTGCGGATTTGGAACGAGTGGGCGGATGCGACCGGCGATTTGGGACCCATCTACGGCTATCAATGGCGGTCGTGGCCCGATTATGCGGGCGGACACATCGACCAGATTTCTGAAATTATCGACACCCTCAAAAGCAATCCCGATTCGCGCCGCATGATTGTCAGCGCGTGGAATGTGGGTGCCATTCCACAGATGAAACTGCCGCCCTGCCACTGTTTTTTTCAATTTTATGTGGCGGAAGGCAGGCTTTCGCTGCAACTCTATCAGCGGAGTGCCGATATTTTTCTCGGCGTACCATTTAATATAGCATCTTACGCATTGCTTTTGCAGATGGTGGCGCAGGTTACAGGATTGCAGGCGGGCGATTTCATTCACACGCTGGGCGATGCGCATATCTACAAAAACCACCTCGAACAAGTCAATCTGCAACTCTCCCGCGAGCCACGCCCCTTGCCAACGATGCGTATCAACCCCGCTGTGAAAAGCATTTTTGATTTTCAATTTGAAGACTTTGAATTGCTGAATTACGACCCGCACCCGCATATTAAAGGTGAGGTGGCGGTGTAATGAAAATATTGCTAACTTTGCACACAAAATAACACAATATAATATGGTACGAAAATTTGGTTCAGGTTTGCTTTGGGTGTCGCTTTCTTTGGGTGTTTTTTCTTGTGGCGAAGAGCCGCAGTTTACGATTAGCGGCACAATCGGCGGCACGAGTGGCGGGATGGTCTATTTGGAGAATGTGGGGGTGTCGCGTGTCACGCTTTTGGACTCGGCGCAGTTGAAAAAAGGCACTTTCTCGCTGAGGCATCATCGCCCCGATGCGCCGGATTTTTATCGCTTGCGGTTTGGAAAACAGCTGATTAACTTGGCAATCGACAGCACGGAAACTATCGTTGTGACGGCTGATTCTGCCCGTTTTGCGCGGGATTACACGCTCGCCGGTGATGCCGCCGAGAACTTGAAAATCAAGGAATTAACGCTCTTGCAGTTGGAAGCGGCGCAGCGTTATCACGCGTTGCAGAAGCAATACGATGGCGGTGCCGTTTCGTTGGACGATTATTATGCGGGTGTGAATGCTTTGTCGAAGGACTACAAAACGCGGGCGCAGGGCTATATAGTGGCAAATTTCGGCTCAACGGCGGCTTATTTTGCTCTGTTTCAACAAATTGACGGACAAATGATTTTTGATATTTACAACCCGCACGACAGCAAACTGTTTGGTGCCGTTGCCAATACATGGAACACGACCTGCCCCGATGCGCCGCGCACCACCCAATTGAAGACCTGGTATGCACAATCGCGGGCTGCATTGCGACCCAACAAAACGCCCGTAGAGGTAGCTGAAACGGACACAAAAACCTATTTCGACATCACGCTGCCCGGAACAGCCGGACAAGCAATCACCCTCTCGCAAACAGCGCAAGGGCAAGTCAAACTGATTGACTTCACAGCCTATTCAATGGACGGCTCCCCCGCGCACAACCGCCAATTAGCCGATTTGTACAGCAAACATCGCACCAAAGGATTGGAAATTTATCAAATTTCGCTCGATTCCGACACCCACTTCTGGCACAATGCAGCCGCCAACCTGCCCTGGATTTGTGTACACGACGAGCAATCCATCTATTCGCCCACCGCCAAAAAATACAATGTAACGCAAATCCCAACCATGTTCCTAATCAACAGGCAAGGCGAAATAGCAGAGCGCATTGATGATGTGCAACAGCTGGCAGGGTTGCTGGCGAAGTATCTTTGAAAAATTTGTGGAGGCATGTTGCCTTGTTATCATAATTTTGATGCGGTTGCCCTGACCTCTACCTGCTTGATAATGATGCCAATAACATCCTCTTCGCTGAACACGGAGGAGTTGATGCAGAGGTCGTAGGAGGCTGCCATCCCCCATGTTTTGTTGCTGAAATAGTTGTAGTAGGCGGCGCGTTTCCGGTCGATTTCTTCGATGAGAGCCTCCGCTTTTTCTTTGGATATGCCTTGGTCGTGGCTGATGCGGTTGATGCGGTCTTCGGTGTTGGCGGTGATGAAAATTTTGAGGCACTGCGGGTGGTCTCGCAGGATATAGTCGGCACAGCGACCGACGAAGATGCCTGATTTTTCGGCTAATTTGCGGATGACATCGCTTTGTATCTTAAACAGCATTTCGTTGGACAGGTAATTGCCCGAATTGTCACCCATAAAGCCGGAACGGAAGCCAAAGAGGTTGCCCAGAAAACTGTGGCTGCCCTTTTCGTCGATTTTCTCGAAAAATTCCTTGCCCAAGCCGCTCTCCGCAGCCGCGAGTTCGATTAACTCCTTCTCGTAGCAGGGGATGCCCAAGCGTTCCGAGAGCAGTCCGCCAATCATTTTGCCGCCACTCCCCAACTGTCGCCCGATAGTAATTATATAGCTCATAATAGATATTTTTAATTTTTAATTCGTATGACTTCTAAATTCCGTCCAAAGCAACACGCCTGCCAGCACCACCGAGAAGGCATCGGAGATGAACATACTTTCCCATACTCCCGTTACTCCCAGATAGTTAGGCAGTATCAAAAGTATTGGTATGAGGATGAGCACTTGGCGCGACATTGCCAGGATGATTGACTTTTTCGGCTTGCCAATGCTCTGGAAAAATGCCGAGCAGACCATCTGAAAGCCGATAAGCGGGTAAATCGCGAACACCCAGCGCAAACCTGTCACGGCGATGTTCACAAGGTTTTCTTCGGTCGTGAAAATGGAGGCGACGGCGTGCGGAAAGAGTTCTACAAGGACTGTGCCGGCGGTCATAATCAGCGTGGCGTAGAAAATAGACTTTTTCAACACCTCCGTCACGCGGTCGTAGAGCTTGGCACCATAGTTGTAGCCCGCGATGGGTTGCATCCCCTGATTCAGCCCCATCACAATCATAATGAACAGAAACGCCACCCGATTGACGATGCCGTATGCACCCACCGCCAAGTCGCCACCGTGCCTGAGCAACTGCTGATTGATGATAATGATAATCAGGCAACTCGCGGCATTCATCAAAAAAGGAGCCATCCCGATAGAAAACGAGTCGGAAACAATCTGCCGTTTCAGTTTGTAAATACCTCGTTTCCAATGGATAAAGTAGTTTTTATCATTGAACGTATGAACCAACCATCCGAGCACAATCACCTGCGAAATGATAGTAGCAATGGCAGCCCCCCGAATGCCCCACCCGAAGCCGAAAATGAACAGCGGATTGAGCACAATATTGATGAGCACGGTATAAATTGTCGCCATCATCGCCCGTTGCGGATTGCCCGCCGAACGCAGTAAAGAGTTGAGTCCGAAGTACATGTGTGTAAATACATTCCCAAGCAAGATGACGAGCATAAAGTCGTAGGAATAATGCAGCGTTTCGTGGCTGGCACCGAAAAAGAGCAAAATCGGCTCAAGAAAAGGGATGGTGGTAAGCGAAATGAGCACCCCCATAATGAGATTGAGCGAGAAGACATTGCCCAAAATGTGGTTGGCAGTCTCATAGTCCTTCTGCCCCATCCGAATAGAGAGCAACGTGGAGGCACCCACGCCCACCAGAGAGCCAAAAGCGGCAGCCAGATTCATCAGCGGAAAGGTAATCGCCAAGCCCGACAGTGCAAGCGGACCAACGCCGTGACCGATAAAAATACTGTCGGTGATATTGTAAAGCGAAGAAGCAGTCATCGCAATAATCGCCGGTATGGCATACTGCTTCAAGAGTTTCCCGATACTTTCCGTCCCCAAAGAGATGGGGGCACTTTCAATTTTTTTCATCGTGCAAAGGTACGGATTTTTTTGCAATTTTATTTTTTCGGCTTTTGCCAAAAACGTTAATTGCGGGATTTTTTGTACTTTTGCAGCAAAAAATCAACCGCCCGAAAGGGCAAAAAGAGTAAAAAACATGAACATTCAAACAAGCATTCAACACCGCCGTTCTGTGCGGACTTACACGGGCGAACCGTTAAAAACAGAGCATATCTCTGCAATTAAGCATTTTATTGCAGCACTCCGACCGCTTTATGATACAAAGGTGCGAATAGAAATGTTGGGCGTTTTAGACAGCAACAGCCCTGTAAAACTTGGCACTTATGGGAAAATAGCGGGTGCAAAACACTTTCTTGCGTATCGCCTGTGGGCTATGCGGCTGAAAAACAGCGATTTTTGGAGCGGCTTGTCAATGTTGATAAATTTCACGACACGCGAAAGCCATTCGGCGAATTGTTTTTTAATCAAACGTTCGACACCCCATTAACAGAAGCAACAGCCGACATTTATGCAGTTCCGCTGGCAATGGTGCGTTTAGCACCTTCGGGACACAATCGTCAAGAGTGGCGCGTAGTAAAAGAAAATGACGTTTTGCATTTCTACAAAACACCTTCTCCAACTGCCTCTATCGACACAGGCATTGCGCTCTGCCATTTTGTAGAGACGTGTAAAGAATTGAATATAAACGGCAAATTAGATTTTTTATCAAAAATTTCTGAAAATGATTTACAATATGTGGTTTCGTGGGTGAATGGCTGAATAGCTGAATAGCTGAATAGCAATAAAATCATAGCAAGGGGCAAGCATTCGTCGTGCTCAAAAGCACGGAGGTGGCGGGCGCAAACAAGGTACTGTGAAAGTAAGATTTGCAGGGGCATATTGTTGGTACAAATAGTTGATTGTTAATTCCGATAAAAGTTGTACCTTTGCCAAAAATTTGCACGACATAAAAAACAAAATTATATGCCCGAACAACAAAACATAGAATATAAGTCCTCATGGCACGACGACTACCTCAAATGGGTCTGCGGCTTTGCCAATGCACAAGGTGGACGGATTTATATCGGCAAGGATGATGACGGGAATGTCATTGGCGTGGAAGATTCCAAACGCTTGATGGACGACATTCCCAACAAAATCAAAAACCTGATGGGAATTACCGCCGAAGTCAATCTTTTGCAGGAAGATGAAAAGCAGTTTATTGAAGTTATCGTACAGCCCTATTCTGTACCGATTTCTTTGCGCGGCAGGTACTACTACCGTAGCGGAAGCGTGAAACAGGAATTGACAGGAGCAGCCCTGAACGAGTTTCTACTCAAACGCGCCGGTTATACTTGGGATGATGTGATTGAAACCCGTGCCTCGTTTGCTGATATTGACGAAGCAACAATAAGAAAGTATTTGCGGAAAGCCGAAGAAGCAGGTCGTTTGCCTGATATTGACGGACTTTCTACGCCCGAATTGTTGGAAAAACTTCGTTTGGCGGAAAACGGACAACTCAAACGTGCTGCAATCGTTTTGTTCGGCAAAGACCCCGGACGGTTTTACCCGAACACTTTTGTGAAAATCGGCAAATTTGAAGACGATGATTTTACTATTCGGTTTCAGGAAACAGAAGAAGGCAATATCATTCAAGTGTTGGATAAAGTGTTACGCACACTTGATTACAAGTTTTTGATACGCAATATTTCGTTTGAAGGAATGAATCGCATTGAAACGCTTGAATATCCTGTGCCTGCGCTTCGTGAAATGCTGTTAAACGCTCTTATCCACCGTAATTATATGGGTGCGCCTACGCAAATCAGAGTGTATGACAAGAAACTTACGGCTTGGAATCACGGCACGCTGCCCGAAGGCATAACGCTTGACAGACTGACAAAATCCCATTCTTCCTATCCCCGAAACCCGATACTTGCAGGAGCGTGTTTTCTTGGCGGTTACATTGATTCGTGGGGTAGTGGCATAATGAAAATAGTCAATTCCTGCAAAGCGGTCGGACTGCCTGCGCCGATAATGGAAGAAGACGGTGGTGGTTTTATTGTCAAACTTTTCAAAGACCGCTTTTCAGAAGAAGAATTGCAGACATTGGGCTTGAATGAGAGGCAAATAAAAGCGGTTTTATATGTTAAAGAGAAAAGAAAAATAACGAATAGCGAGTATCAAGAGTTAAATGAGGTTTCAAAACGTACTGCAACAAATGAATTAACAGAATTGTCAGATAGTCACCAAATTTTACGAAATATAGGACATGGTGCCGGCAGTTATTTTGAAATAATTGGGCAATAATTGGGCAATTACAAGTTCGGAATATGCAGAGAAATCATAAAAATAACTCCTAACTCCTAACTCCTAACTCCTAACTTTTTTTTCGTACCTTTGCACCCACAAAGCAATCTCAAAAAGATGAAACAAATATCTTTTTTCTTGGCGTATGTATGCGTAGGGTTGAGCTTCAGCCTTAATATGGCGGCTCAGACGGCTGTTCCTGTGTTGCAGTTTAAGGCTTCGCCTGCTATTGCGGTGTTTAAGCCTGTTTTGCTGGACACTACGGATGTGAATCGGAAGGCGTTTGAGGACAAAAACCTGCTTCAGACGTCTGTTGATGCCGATGTGGTGCGTAAAAGTCAAAGCATTTTGACGGCGGCGGCGGATAGCGTTTTGACATTGCCGACTGTTGCACACTACACTGCGCAGTTGCTGGCGTTTAATGTGGATGCCGACCGCTATTGCAAGGCGGAACTCATTGTTACGGCGACAGATATGCTGGAGGTGTATGTCAATGGCACTCATGAAAAAGCGTTGCTGATGCAGTATGAGGCGGATTATACCAAACGTCCCTTTTTCGTGAACACGCTTTACGAACTGGATTTGAAGACATTGCAACTCGACACCCTCCTGACTTTGACAATGCGTCACCCAAATTGAAGTTAAGCGTACGAGAACCCCATATTTGAATCAAAAAATAATTTTTAGGGCATTTATGCGATTCTCAGACGCTCAAAATGCCTTGCGTCACCCAAGTGTTAAAGTCAGGAAGACGGTGGTGGTTTTATTGTCAAACTTTTCAAAGACCGCTTTTCAGAAGAAGAATTGCAGACATTGGGCTTGAATGAGAGGCAAATAAAAGCGGTTTTATATGTTAAAGAGAAAAGAAAAATAACGAATAGCGAGTATCAAGAGTTAAATGAGGTTTCAAAACGTACTGCAACAAATGAATTAACAGAATTGTCAGATAGTCACCAAATTTTACGAAATATAGGACATGGTGCCGGCAGTTATTTTGAAATAATTGGGCAATAATTGGGCAAATTGGGCAATAATTGGGCAATTACAAGTTCGGAATATGCAGAGAAATCATAAAAATAACTCCTAACTCCTAACTCCTAACTCCTAACTTTTTTTTCGTACCTTTGCACCCACAAAGCAATCTCAAAAAGATGAAACAAATATCTTTTTTCTTGGCGTATGTATGCGTAGGGTTGAGCTTCAGCCTTAATATGGCGGCTCAGACGGCTGTTCCTGTGTTGCAGTTTAAGGCTTCGCCTGCTATTGCGGTGTTTAAGCCTGTTTTGCTGGACACTACGGATGTGAATCGGAAGGCGTTTGAGGACAAAAACCTGCTTCAGACGTCTGTCGATGCCGATGTGGTGCGCAAAAGTCAAAGCATTTTGACTGCGGCGGCGGATAGCGTTTTGACATTGCCGACTGTTGCACACTACACTGCGCAGTTGCTGGCGTTTAATGTGGATGCCGACCGCTATTGCAAGGCGGAACTCACTGTTACGGCGACAGATATGCTGGAGGTGTATGTCAATGGCACTCATGAAAAAGCGTTGCTGATGCAGTATGAGGAGGATTATACCAAACGTCCCTTTTCCGTGAACACGCTTTACGAACTGGATTTGAAGACATTGCAACTCGACACCCTCTTGCGTGATGCTTTTATGAGTGGTGCCGATTATTCGCCCGACCGGAAAGAAATTTTGCTCACGGGTGCGGCAGCGGCATTTAATAAACTTGGCGAAAACCTGCAAACAGAGCCAATTTCCAACGATTACGACACGCAGGCGTATATATACAACTTGCAAACCAAACAGAAAACGAAGATTTACACGCAGCCGGACTTGCCGGAAGATGTGATTTTATCGTTCCAAGTATCTGAAACACAGCCGATTGCATTGTTCAGAGGCGAAAAAGCCACCAATGCCTATCGCCTTTACAGCTACGATTTGAAAAGCAAAAAATCCTCCTTGCTGGAAGACCCATTTGCTGAACAATTGAACGAATTAACATTGTCGCCCGTCACCGCTTGGAATTTCACCGCGCAGGACGGCACCACGATTGAGGGACGCTACCTATTGCCGCCCAATTTCGACCCCGCCCAAAAATACCCGCTGATTGTCAATTATTATGGTGGCACATCGCCCACGTCCCGCAACTTTGAATCATCCTATCCGTTGCAGTGCTACGCCCGCCGGCTAAAAGCCCAGCCCCAATGGTGGGAAGCACTATACCCTGAGCGTTAATTTTTCAAGGTAATGTCCCAATGAAGAAAAGCAAAATCACAACAATCCTCACAATCCTCATCTTACTGGTAACCGGTAACTGGTCACCGGTAACTGCCCAGGACTTTCAACCGGAGTGGAACTTTGGCGTGAACGGCGGCGTGACGTTCACCGAGATGCGCTTCCACCCCACCGTGCCGCAAACTTATTTGCAACAATACGAGGGCGGAGTCACGTTTCGCTACATTTCAGAGCCAAGGTTTGGCCTTCAAGCCGAGCTCAACTATTCCATGCGCGGCTGGAAAGAAAAAGTGGACACGGCAGCCTATTTTTTCAATAACTATTCCCGCTCGTTAGCGTATCTCGAATTTCCGCTGCTGACACATATCTATTTTAAAACGAGCAAAAACACGCGAATTATCATCCACATCGGTCCGCAGTTGAGCTATTTTTTGTCAGAAAAAGTCTTGGAAAACATCCCAGACCCCAATTCGCGCGGCGATTATGAATATTACGACCTGAAAGTGGAAAACAAGTGGGACTACGGCATAGCAGGCGGCGCGGGGTTTGAACTGCGCACAGGTATAGGCAAATTTGTGCTCGAAGGTCGCTATTATTTCGGCTTGTCCGACACATTTGGCAACGTACGGACGGAAGGCGACTACTTTGAAAGTTCAGGCAATCAGGTGATTGGAGTGAAAATGACGTATTTTATGAAATAGCGAACCGATATTGCCTATTGCTGTCCGGTAGGGACAAAATGAAATAATTTTTGTACCTTTGTCGGCATACAACATCAAAAAAAAATGAACAATAACACGAATATTCGCCGCCGTAAGATGCCGATTGGCATCCAGGCTTTTGATAAGATGGTGCTGGAGGATTGGGTCTATGTTGATAAAACGGCACTGGTTTATGAATTGGCACATGATGCTACCCACAATTTTCTCTCCCGCCCGCGCCGGTTTGGGAAGAGTTTGCTCGTTTCCACGCTTGCTGCCTATTTTCGCGGAGATAAAAAGCTGTTCAAAGGGTTGGCGATGGAAAAATTGGAGTCGGAATGGGTGAAATATCCGGTGTTTATTTTTGATTTTGTGATTGATACTTACAGCGATAATGTGGCGCAGGTGGAGTCTTTTCTGAATAGCAAACTCTCTAATTTAGAGGCAATATGGGGCAAAGGAGAAAATGAAGAATCGTTTGGACAACGATTTGAAGGACTAATAAAACGAGCGTCCAAGCAAAACGGCAAAAATGTTGTTATTCTGATTGATGAATATGACCGAGCGTTGACACAAACGATGGACAAACCCGAACTAAATCAGCAAGTAAGAGATGTTCTCAAAGGTTTTTTCTCTGTGTTGAAAGGTGCCGACCAATATATCCGCTTCGCTCTGTTAACGGGTGTAACCAAATTTTCCAAGGTTCAGACCTTAATCAGCTGAGTGACATCTCGTTGCAGGAAAAATATGATGCCATTTGCGGCATTACTCAAGAAGAATTGGAAACTAATTTTGAGCCGGAAATTCAAAACTTAGCACGGGCAACGGGACTTTCATACGAGAAAACGCTCGAAAAGATGAAGGATGAATATAATGGCTACCACTTTCATCGAAGTGGAACAAGTGTATATAATCCATTCAGTACTGTAAATGTTTTAGCAAAAGGAGAATTTGGCGGTTATTGGTACGAAACCGGCACGCCCACATTTCTTGTCAACGAATTGGTGCAAAACAAGTTCGACATTTTGGACTTTGAAAAAGGGATTGCAATTTCAGCCGCCGCCATCAATGATTATCGACGAGAAAGTGGAAATCTAACGCCGATGCTCTTTCAAACAGGCTATCTTACGATTAAGAGTTATAGCGAAAGTGCTCATTTTTATATATTGGGTTTTCCAAATGGTGAGGCTCGCCGTGAATTTTTGAAATTACCAATAAATCTACATCTTTGAATTTAAAGTCACCTCAGGGGGCACTGTTGATGAGGCTCTCGCCCAAATCGAAGAAAAGGGCTATGCAAAGCCCTTTGAAACTAATCCCGATGAAAAACGCGAGATTGTGAAGGTGGGGGTGGTGTTTGACACTGCGGCTCGTAATGTCAAGGAGTGGAAGGTGGCTGAGTAGCAGCAAAAAGGCAATAAATTAGCATCTCAACAGCAGCGAGCTATCCCCATAACTGAGAAATCGAAAATCATTGGCGAGCGCATAGTCATAAATCTCGCGCCAATGGTTGCCGCCCGTGAATGCTGCAATCAGCAGCAGTAGCGTGCTTTTTGGCTGGTGAAAATTGGTGATGATGCCGTTGACGATTTTAAATTTGTAGCCGGGTGCAATTAGGATGCGGGTGTGGGTGGTGAGGATGTTGATTTTTTGCAGGGTCATATAATCCAGCACATTTTGTAATGCCTTGCAAGTGGGCAATTGGTCAGGGGATTGCGGGTCAAGCCCGCAATGACGATTGCGGGCAGGGGATTGCGGGTCAAGCCCGCAATGACGGTGGTCAGGGGATTTGGCGTAGGGAGTCCACTGCGTGACAGCCAATTCGTTGGGTGTGGCGTTTGGATTTTTTTCGAGGGTGGCACCTATGTAATAGAGGCTTTCGAGGGTGCGGACGGAGGTGGTGCCTACGGCTATGACTTGTCCGGCGTGTTTCAGCAGTTTTTCGATGGTTGTTTTTTTTACTGTGATGCACTCGGCGTGCATTTCGTGGTCGGCTAAACGGTTGGTTTTGACGGGTTTGAATGTGCCTGCGCCCACGTGCAAGGTTAATTCTTCCAAGTTGATTTGCTTCTTTTTTAGTGATTCCAGCACTGCGGCGGTGAAATGCAAACCGGCGGTGGGGGCTGCTACGGAGCCTTTTATTTTTGAATAAATTGTTTGGTATGTCACCTTGTCGCGCTCCTCCGTGGGGCGATTGAGGTAGGGTGGGATGGGCAGTTCGCCAAATTTTTCCAGAATGTCGGCAAAACTCCAATCGGAACGGGCGGCAGGGGTGTTCCAATCGGAATAGTACCATTCAAAACGGACGAGGTGTGTATCGCCATAGTTGGCGATGCGTTCGGCAGTAAATGTCAGATTATCAATTTGTTGTGTCAATTTTTCATCTTTCCAGCGTTTGGAATTTCCCACCATGCAGAGCCACGTACACGAGCGCGTTTGCACAAAAGCCTGTGCATAATCCGAAGGCTCCTCAGGCTCCAAGCAAAAAATCTCAATCGCCGCACCGGTAGCCTTCCGAAACACCATCCGAGCCTGAATCACCTTAGTATTATTGAACACCAACAGCGCACCCGCAGGCAAAAAATCCCCAACACAAGCAAAAGTACTCTCCGAAATAACCGGCAACCGGTAATTGGTAACTGCTAACTGGTAACTGCTAACTGGTAACTGGTAACTGCTAACCGGTAACTGAAAAACGAGCAACTTACTCCGGTCGCGCTGCGACAGCGGAAATTTAGCAATCCGCTCATCAGGCAAATCATAGTTAAATTCCTCAATATCAATATCTTGTGCGTTCACCATTCAATTTCTCCGGAAAAGACCTCCACAGCGGGACCTGTCATAAACACGTGATTGTTTTCGGCGTTCCATTCCAATTCCAAATCGCCCCCCAGCAGCGCGATGGTGGCTTTGCGCTCTAAGCGACCTGTCAGCACGGCGGCTACCAATGTGGCGCAGGCTCCGGTGCCACAGGCTTGTGTTTCGCCGCTACCGCGTTCCCACACGCGCATTTTTGCGAGGGTAGGGGAGATGATTTCGACAAATTCCGTGTTGGTTTTTTCGGGAAACATGGGGTGATTTTCGATTTTGCGCCCGATTCGCTCAATGTCCAACGTGCTGAATTTGCTTTTCGTGAAAATCACCGCGTGAGGATTGCCCATAGAAACGGCTGTGACGGAGAATTTTTCCGGCTGAAAATCAATTATCCGGTTGATGAGTTGTGCCTCCGACCATGTGACGGGCACTTTTTCTGCCTCCAAGATTGGTTCGCCCATATCGACCGTAACCGTATCCACTTTGCCGTTTTTGGGGTATAATTTCAGGATTTTCACGCCGCCATTGGTTTCCAGCGAGATGGTTTCTTTTGTTGTTAAACCCCTGTCATATACATACTTAGCGATGCAGCGGGTGGCATTGCCGCACATCTGGGCTTCCGAGCCGTCGGCGTTGAACATCCGCATCCGAAAATCACACGTTTCGGAGGGCAAAATCAGCACCAACCCATCCGAGCCGATGCCCTTGTGGCGGTCGCTAATGAAGATAGAAAACTCTTCGGGGCGTGCAACATCTTCCGTGAAGCCATTGACATACACATAGTCATTGCCGACTCCGTGCATTTTTGTAAATTTCATAACACTGAATAATTGAAATAAGCGGGCAAAATTACAAAAAAAAACTCATAACTCATAAAAAAATCCTACCTTTGTACCCGCATATAAACAAAGTATATATGAAAAAAGGAAATTTTGGAAAAATTGTGCTGTTCACTGCAATCGGTTTGGTTGTGGTGTTTACTTTTTGGTTTTTGTGGGCAAAGTCGCGACCGAAAGTGCTGTTGTATGATATTGTAACGCCTGAAATGGGGAATATTGAAAACCAGACTGTGGCTACCGGCACGATTGAGCCGAGGGATGAGATTTTGATTAAACCGCAAATTTCGGGCATTATCACGGAGGTAACAAAGATAGCAGGACAGCGCGTGACGGTGGGCGAAGTGCTTGCCCGTGTGAAAGTTATCCCCGAAATGGGTTCGCTCAACTCCGCCGAATCGCGGATGCGCATTGCGAAAATCGAGCAGACAAAAATTGAGCAGGAATTTGCCCGTCAAACGTCTTTATATGCCAACGAGGTGATTTCCAAAGAGGAGTTTGAGGCATCGGAGGCGGCTTACAACAAGGCAAAAGAGGAAACGAGCAATGCCGTGAGTGCCTTGGATATTGTGCGCGACGGGGTAACCGGTCGCTACGCCCACCTGAGCAATACGCAAATCCGCTCAACCATTGCAGGGATGATTTTGGACGTGCCGGTCAAGGTCGGAAACTCTGTGATTCAAGCCAATACGTTCAACGATGGCACAACAATCGCCTCCGTAGCCGACATGAACGACCTCCTTTTCGTAGGCACGATTGACGAAACGGAAGTTGGCAAAATCAAAGAAGGAATGCCCCTCCGCATCACGATTGGAGCGATTGATAACCAACAGTTTGATGCGGTATTGGAATACATCGCGCCGAAAGGAACCTCCACCAATGGGGCGGTATTGTTTCAAATAAAGGCAGCGGTTCAGATACCTCCAACTACCTTTGTACGTGCAGGTTACAGTGCCAACGCTCAAGTAGTACTTCAACGTATGGAGGATGTTTTGAAAGTACCCGAAAGCGCATTGGAATTTAGCGGCGACTCCACATTTGTCTATGTTCTCACAGATAGTTTGGCACAAACCGGCAAACAAGATGACTTCGAACGCCGACAAGTAAAAATAGGAATGTCCAACGGCATAGACGTAGAAATACAAAGCGGCATCACCCTCAACGACAAGCTGCGAGGTAACGAAATTGACCCCAAAAAAATTAAAAATTAAGAATTAAGAATGATGAAAGAAACCTACCGCATATTGCTTTCCCTATTGATGGGTTGTGAAAAACTTTACATTTGGCTCTTTTTCAGGGGATTGCGGGTCAAGCCCGCAATGACGCTAAGGCTGTTTGTTTTGTGCATTGTGGTAACCGGTAACTGGTCACTGGTAACTGCCCAAAGGGCTTGGACTTTGGAGCAATGCGTGGAATATGCTCAGAAGAATAATATTGATATTAAGCAGCGCAGTTTGCAGGTGCAGGCTGCTAAGGAAGATTTGAATACGGCGAAAAATAGCCGGTTGCCAAACCTGGCTGGGGGCGTGGATGAAACGGTGAGTTTTGGGCGTGCGCAAACTGCTCTGGGCACTTATGATGACATTCAACAATCGCAGACGAATTTTGCTCTGCGCTCTTCGATGCCGCTTTTCACGGGTTTTCGCATCTCCAACGAAATTGCGCGCGGCAAATTGGATGTGGCGGCGGCAACGGAAAATTTGAAAAAAGCGAAGGAAGACCTGTCTATCAATGTGGTTGGGCAGTTTTTGCAGGTCATTTTTTGCAAAGAAACGCTGCACGTGACAGAAGAGCAGCACCAATTAAGTCAAAAGCAAGCCGACAAAACGCGCTTTCTGGTTGAGTCGGGCAAGTTGGCACACACGCAACTGCTTGATATTCAGGCGCAAGTTGCCAAAGACAATGTGGCGGTGGTGGAAGCACGGAACAGTTTGAATTTGGCATTATTGAACTTGTCGCAATTTTTGGAACTCGATTTCACCCCCGATTTTGACGTAACCGCGCCGGACATTGAAAATCAACTCATTGCCCCGCTACAATCGCCTGTACAGCTCTATGACTACGCGGTGAACGTGAAACCCATCGTCAGAGAACAGGAATTGCGAGCAGAGGGCGCGGCAAAGGATGTAAAAATTGCCCAAGCGGGTCATTTGCCCACGCTGAGCTTGGATATGGGCATCTCCACGAACTATTATTATCTGTTTGGCGATAATGGCGGCAAAAATGAAACTTTGGGCGAACAACTCAACAACAAGCGGGGCGAATACATCGGCATCAGCCTGCAAATCCCGATTTTCAACCGCTTCGCCACCCAAAATCAGGTCAAAAAAGCCCGCATCAATGTAGAAAACCAACAATTAGCAGTAGAAAACGCAAAAAAAACACTCTACAAAGAAATTCAAACCGCCTATCAAAACGCACTGGCAGCCGGCGAAAAATTGAAGGCAACCGAACAGGCAGTAGCAGCCGCCACCGAATCCTTCAAAGCCACCTCCGAACTCTGCGGGCTTGGCAAAGCCACCACATTCGACTTCAACGAAGCCAAAACCAAACAAACACAAACGCAAATCGACCGCATCCAGGCAAAAAACGAATACATCTTTCGCTCCAAAATTTTGGATTTTTATGCAGAAAGTCAAAAATAATGTGTACTTTTGCGCCGTTAAACAGCAAAAAAAATGAAAAGTTAAAAATTAAATTATAATAACAGGGCTTTTAGCTCTTATTCTCCTGCGTTCGAAATCTGGTAAATTTCTTCCGAGGATAAGTTGCGAAGGTTCACGTCTAATTGGGCGTGAACTGTTTTCGGACTTATTTGGAAGAAATGGTTTGCCAGAGCCAGAACGTAGAAATGAGCACACAACGAGCAGTATCGCGCTTTTAGTTTGCCGATGGGTTTGAGGGTTTTGGCATAAACCCCTAATTTATTATCGGTAAATGAAAGTGAAACAGACAGTTGCAGCATTCGATTTTGACGGAACAATTACGACCCGCGACTCACTATTGGAATTTATTAGTTTTGCGAAAGGACCGCTGGTTTTTTTATGGGGATTTTTGTTGTTTTCACCGCTATTGATAGCCTGCAAACTTAGACTCTATCCGAATTGGAAGGCAAAGCAGCGCTTGTTTTCGTTCTTCTTTACGGGGATGAAACTGCATGATTTCAATCAACTTTGCGATACGTTTTGCCAACAATCCATGCACTTAATTCGCAGGCAGGCAATCAGTTCCATTCAAAAACATATCGAAAAGGGCGATTCTGTCCTAATAATCAGTGCAAGCATAGAAAATTGGGTACGCCCGTTTGCCGAATACCTGGGCATATCAAACATCCTGTGCACCCAATTGGAAATCGACCAAGAGAGTTGCTTAACCGGTCGCTTTGCCGACACCAATTGCTATGGAGCAGAAAAAAAACGGCGGTTGCTTCAGCTCTACCCGCATCGGGGCGAATACCGCTTAGCCACATACGGCGATTGCAAGGGCGATAAAGCGCTATTCCTGACTTTGACAATGCGTTTCCCTAAACAGATTCAAAAAAAATAATCGCAAAAAATTTTTTTTTTTTGCATTGTATTTAAAAAAAATTGTTGTACCTTTGCGCCCGAATTTGTTCCCTGCGGGTTGAGCAAATGTCAACCAGTATTGGCTCGAATGAATGGGCGAATTTGGCAAGTGATAAACCCTTTAAATAATAGGAGATTATGAAGACATAACAGCGGTAATACGCACATTTTAAGACATTTGGGAAAAAGCGTTATAGCTTAATATTTTGGTGTTGTGAAATCTCGAAAATTTCTGTGATGACCAAAGAAGGTAAAGCAAATACGCTCGTGCCGTTTCGGCAAGGGCAAAAATCGTTTTATTTTGGTCATCAGGTATTCGAGAACCTCACAGCACGGAGAAAGAATTAGAATTTTGTCCGCGCTTTTTTTATGCTGCGTATAGTGAGGAAGGACACAGTTGCCCAACAACTGCTTAAAAGGGGGCAAGACACCTACGAAGCCGTTTAGAGTAGGAAAAATAAAAATAATGGTCTGTTTAAGGAACGGACGTAAAAATTTAGAATAATGAAAAATTTAAGAAATGTATTTTTTGTAGCAGCTACGGCTGCGTGTGCGAGTGTTTTTGTAGGGTGTGATTCGGACGATCCGCTGAATGTAAATCAACGGGATCGTTTTTCTATCTATGTAGCTGACAATAACGGACCGCTTGCAGGTGCTACCGTAAAATCACTGAGCGATGGCACAGAAGCGACCACCGATGAAGGTGGAATTGCAGCCTTGGAAGTACCGGCCGGCAATACTCTTGTATCGGTTGGAAAAGAAGGCTATGCTACTGCGCTCGCCTCCCTACCATCCAGTAGTAATGTAACTTTGACAAAAAGTGGAGCGAAAGTATCAGGGTATGTAACTCTTTCCGATACAATCGGAACAGGCAGCATCTCCCGCGAAAATGTAAGCCCTGCTGCAAGTGTTTCTTTTGAAATCACTCTTCAAGGTTCATATCTTACTAGAAAGTTTTCAGCAACTACTGATGTAAATGGTAAGTATGAAATAACCGGTCTTCCTGAAAATGCCTCCTTCACCTTTGCCTCTGAAATAACGGTAAATGGGAAAAAGTATAGCACCGGAGGATACACCCATCCAACAGGAACGGTAAACGCGCCGTCGCCAGTAAGTGTGCAGTATAACCAGGTTATTCCAGCAGTAGAGCCTTTTGAAATAATTAGTTATCTCGCTACGGTAGGCTTAAACGCGAGCATAGTTATTAAGTTTAATCAGGCTGTCGCATCGGAATCATTGTATACGTCGCCTTCTGGTGGTACTGTAACTTATACCGGCAATACAGTGACGATTGCACCTCCGGTAGGTGGATGGATAGGAAGTCTTGAGTATGTGGACGGATTTGTTGTTTCGGCTAATGGTCAGTATAGCTATCCTCGTAAACAGATCTTAATCAAATAATTGCTATCCACATTTTAAGCATTTAATTTTTTTATTTGACAGGAGACCCCTGACTTCCCAATCAATGGCGGTGAGGGGTTTCTGCTTTTTTGTTTGCTCAGGCGGTTAGCAAAATTTAGCGGCACATTTGCGGATAATCACAAAAAATAATCGTACATTTGCAAATAAAAATAAAAACAATCGTACAATAAAAATAAAAAACATGAGTAATACAACAATTTGTGCCATCTCAACCCCCCAAGGAACAGGGGGCATCGCCGTCATCCGAATTTCGGGATGTGAGGCGTTTGCTATTGCGGATAAGATTTTTGTTGCCAAGAACGGGCAGAAAGTGGCTGAAATGCAGGCGAATACAGTTTGTTTTGGCAATGTTGCTACTCTTGATGAAGTCCTCGTCGCAGTTTTCCACGCCCCCCACACCTTCACCGGCGAAGACACGGTGGAAATCTCATGCCACGGCTCAATTTTTATTCAGCAGGAAATTTTGAAATTGTTGTTGGCAAATGGCTGTACGCTGGCTCGCGCGGGTGAATTTACGCAGCGGGCGTTCCTGAATGGCAAGATGGATTTGTCGCAGGCGGAGGCTGTGGCGGATGTCATTGCCTCGTCTTCGGCTGCTGCCCATCGGGTGGCGATGAATCAGATGCGGGGCGGGTTTAGCAAAGAGTTGCGGGCGTTGAGGGCGCAATTGCTTGATTTTGTGTCGCTTATCGAACTGGAATTGGATTTTAATGAGGAGGATGTGGAGTTTGCCGACCGGGTGCGCTTGCTGGAATTGGCGGATACGATTGGTGTTTCGCTGACTAAGCTGGTCAATTCGTTCAGTTTGGGCAATGTGCTGAAAAATGGGATTCCGGTGGTGATTGTCGGCGAAACGAATGTGGGTAAGTCCACGCTGCTCAACCACTTACTGCACGAGGAGAAAGCCATTGTGTCGGACGTTCACGGCACCACGCGCGATGTGATTGAGGATGTGGTGAACGTTAGTGGCATCACGTTCCGCTTTATCGACACGGCAGGCATCCGCGACACCACCGACGAAGTGGAATTGCTGGGCGTGGAGCGCACGTTTCAGAAAATCGACCAAGCCTCCATCGTGATTTGGCTGGTGGACGCGACCAAATTTAACAAAGAAATCGACACATTGGCGGATAAAATTGTGCCCCGAACGGTGCATAAAAAATTGCTGCTGGTCATCAACAAAATCGACAAACTGAACATGGAGGAGCAACTGATTTTGGAAAAAGAATTTCTGCCGCAAATAAAGGCAGACCATATCTATTTGTCCGCCAAATACCACCAAAACACAGAAAAATTGGAAGCCGCCCTCCTGCAAGCCGCCAATTTAACCCGCTACAACGAGCAGGATGTCATCGTGAGCAACGTTCGCCACCACGAAGCCCTGTGCAAAGCCCACGAAGCCATCCGCCGCGCAGAAGAAGGGCTGCGAACCAACCTCTCCGGCGATTTCGTAGCCCAAGACATCCGCGAATGTATGCACTATCTGGGCGAAATCACCGGCGAAATTTCCACCGATGAAGTGCTGGGGAATATCTTTCGCAAGTTTTGCGTGGGGAAATAATGATGACTTGTATTTTTATTATTTGTACCTTTGCACCCCAAGAATAGTTACAGATGAATATAATCCGTTTTTGGTTGAAAAATGCGCGTTCTACATCGCTGCCGCAGAGCCTGTTGCCGGCGGTGCTGGCTGTGTGTATGGCTTCGCAGACTGCCGGTTTTTCGCTTTGGCTGGGGCTGTGTGCCCTGTTGGGCGTGGTGTTGGCGCATTTGAGTATGAATTTGTTTGACGATTATTTCGACTATAAAGTGAAGGGGGCAGAGTTTCGCGACAATTTGGCGCGAAAAGGGATGCGGGCGCGAATTTCCAAATGCGCCTACATCACCTCCGGAGAAGCCTCTTTGAGGCAACTTTTGGCAGCCTGCCTCACGTTTGGATGTATCGCGCTGTGCCTTGGGCTGGTGATTTTTCTCTATCGGGGCAACACCGTTTTTTGGATTGCCGCCATAGCCGCCGTGCTGGGGATTTCCTATTCGGGCGCGCCGCTTCGCTTGTCGTATCACGGTCTGGGTGAGGTGGTTATTGGCATTATGTTTGGTCCGCTGGCAATGGCGGGGGTCTATTATTCTGCGTGCGGGCAGTTGGACGGGCAGTTGCTGTTCATCTCCATTCCGGTGGGGTTGTTGGTCGCCAACATCGTGTACACGCACTCCATCATGGATTACGAGCCTGACAAAGAGGTCGGTAAGATGACATTCGCCGTTTTGCTACACAGCAAAGCCCGCATGTTGCTCGCACTGTTGCTGTTGCTGGTGGCAGCATATATATGCATCATAGTCGGTGTGATTATGGGCTATCTCTCCGGTTATTATCTGTTTACGCTGCTAACCCTGCCGATGGCGTTGGGACTGTTTTTGCTGATGTTCCAATTTGTAAGGCACCCCGAAAAAAAGTTCGCTCCGCAATGGTGGATGGGTCCGATGGGCGATTGGCAACGCCTGCAAGCCGCCGAAATAGACTGGTTTATGATTCGATGGCTATTGGCGCGCAATTTGCTGACGGCGTTTTGCATGATTCTCATTATTGCCGGATTTATTGATTAAAAAAAGCTTGTTTTTGTCGCAAAAATCGACTACTTTTGCGACAAGAAATGATAAAATATATGGATTATACTGTTGAAAATAAGATACTTAAGAAGATGAGGCAAAATCGACGTGGAAAAATATTTTTCGCAAATGATTTTGCTGCTTGTGGGAACATTAAAGCTTGTAATAAGGCTTTGGAACGCTTGACAAAACAAGAAAAAATAGTTCGCGTGAGTCGGGGAATTTATGCCATTCCACAAAAAAGCAAATGGTTTGGCAAAATAAATCCGTCTTTTGACAGTATTGTTGCTGCCATCGCTAAGCGAGATAAAGCAAAAATAATCCCAACAGGATTGTCTGCCGAAAATCTTTTGGGGTTGTCCACTCAAGTTCCGATGAAAGCAGTGTATTTAACCGATGGGATGCCGAGAACGGTAAGAGTGGGCGATTTAACATTGAAATTCAAAAAGACAGCACCCAAAAACCTCGCGGCAAAAGGCAAAATAAGCGGGCTGGCAATACAGGCATTAAAATCTATTCGGAAAGAAAGGATTACCGATGCCGATATAGAGAAAATTGTTGCCGTTCTCAAAAAGGAAAAGCCGCAGCATTTAGCCCATGATATAACGTTGGCTCCGGAATGGATAAAAATAATTATGCGTAAAGCATTATAAAACAAAATTATATGAATTGGATAGAATTAAACAAAAAAGAACGCCAAGACATTTTATTGGAAGTGTCGAAGAAAATCAAGTTGCAACCTTTCATCATCGAAAAAGATTGGTGGGTGGTGCAAACGTTGCGACTGATTACGCAAATGGATGTAGTTGAACACCTTGTATTCAAGGGTGGCACCTCATTAAGCAAAGCATGGGGGCTGATTGACCGATTTAGCGAGGATATAGATTTGGCAATCAACAGGGAGTTTTTTGGCTTTTCGGGCGACATAAGTCGAACGCAAGTCGGGAAATTAAAGGATGCCTCCAACGCCTATATTGAAAATGATTTTCTATATGCCCTATCAACCGCATTTGTGGATGCGGGAATTGCAAATGTTGAACTTGCCGTAGTGGACAAAAAAGATGCGGACGATGACCCTGTGAAAATTGAGGTGCGCTATCCTGTTGTAACTGAATACTCTGAATATGTATTGCCGCGTGTGTTGCTGGAAATTGGCAGTCGTTCGCTCATGGAACCGTCAACCATTCGTCCGTTCCGTTCGATGATTGGGCAGGCGTTCCCTGATTTGCCCTTTGCCGACGAAGATATTCGTTTTCGGTGTGTCAATCCCGAACGAACTTTCCTCGAAAAATTGTTTTTGCTGCACGAAGAGCACCAACGCCCAAAGGGAAAAATGAAAATCAAGGGCAAAAGTCGTCATTTTTACGACCTTTACCGCATCGCCCAAACAGATTTTGCAGACAAAGCCATAACAGACAAGGAGTTGTACAATTCCATTGTCGCACATCGGGAACGTTTCACAAAAATTGGCGGCGTGGATTACACGTCCCACTATCCGCCCAATCTGAATCCAATGCCGCCGGCAGAATTGATGTCGGAATGGGAGCGGGATTATGCGGATATACAGGGGCAAATGATTGCAGGAGAGAGCGTTGCGTTTGCAGATGTGATGGCGGAGATACAGCGGGTTGTTGATAGAATTAATAAGAATTAAAAACTCATAACTCATAACTCATAACTCATAACTCAAATGAAATCCCTATTCTACCTCCCCTACTGGTTTCTCAAAGCAAAGTTTTTTGGCAGCAAAAAACCGCTGCAAACGGTGCTGTTCATTTCGGACAAGTGCAATTTGGCTTGCAAGCACTGCACGGTGTATCAATCGCACAATCCGCACATCAAAACGTATGCGCAAATTCGGGAGGAATTGGAATACTCCTATCGGCTGGGGTCGCGATTCGTTGATTTTGAGGGTGGCGAGCCTACTTTGTGGCGCGAAGCCCCAATGCTTGATTTGAACAGCCTCATCGACCTCTCCAAAGAAATTGGCTTCTATTCTGCCACGATGACTACCAACGCGCAGATGCCCTTCGCAGGTTCCCACGCCGATTCTATTTGGGTGAGCCTCGACGGTTTGGGCGCGTTTCACGATGAAATTCGTGGCAAAGGAACGTTTGACCGCCTGGTGCAAAACATCGCCACAGCCAATCATCCGAAGTTGAGTGTCAATATGGTCATCAACGCCAAAAATTACACTTCGGTGGAGGAAACCATCGAATTTGCCAAAAATAACCCTGCCATTCAATCCATCTCGCTGAATTTTCATACGCCCTACGCGGGTACGGAAGAGCTGTTTTTGGATTGGGACAAGCGTGCTGAAGTCATTGATTTGATTATTGCCAAGAAACGGGCGGGCTACCCGATTATGAACTCGGTTTCGGGACTTAAACTGATGAAGCACAACAACTTCAAGAAGCAATGCTGGGTGTCCAATTTCATTCAGTCCGACGGGACTCGCTTGGAAACTTGTGCGGGGAAAAATGCCGGTGTTTGCGACCGCTGCGGCTTGTCTATGGCGGGGGGAAAGAATGCCGTTTTTAACTTAAAACCCGACACCATTTTTGCCGGAATGCGGTTGCGTATGTGAAGAAACGATGTTGTGGAGCAGCGACAGCAGGACATAGGCAACAATCGCGAGGCACACGCCCAACAGCGGATTTCCGCTTTGCGCACAAACACCGATGAGAATAATTGCAACAATCACCACCGAAAATGACCACTTGTTGTTTCTCCAACTCGCATTTTTGAATTTCAACGCCAACATGGGGACTTCGGACACCATCAGAGCGCAAAAAACAAGCACGAGAGCCAACACAATAAACACCTTACAGGGCACAGAAACGGCATTTATAGATGGGATGAATGAGGCAAAAAACAACGCACACGACGGTACGGGAAGTCCTAAAAAAGAGGTTGTCTGCCGCGTATCAAGATTGAATTTCGCCAATCGCAAGGCTGCAAATATGGGTAGCAAAAATCCTAAAAATTCGATGCCCGGCAGGGGATTGCAGGTCAAGCCCGCAATAACATCAGTGATACCTTCCAAATAGACATAGACGATGCAGCCCGGAGCCACTCCAAAGCTGACTACGTCTGCCAGCGAATCCAATTCCGTGCCGATTTTGGAGGGTGCGTGCAGCAATCTTGCGGCAAATCCGTCCAAAAAATCGAACACCGCCGCCAACGCTATGAAGCAAAATGCCGCTAAAAATTTGGCATCGCCGCTGAAATGTAGCACCGCAACACACGCCAAACAGCCTGAAAACAGGTTCAGGCAGGTGATAAAATTGGGTACGTGTTTCATTATTTTCATCATGCCGAGGTGTTAAATTTTGCTACAACTGTTTGATTGCCATAGACTTTCTGGTCAAGTTCGACCTGAATATCTACGTCTAACGGCAAGAACAAATCCACCCGCGAGCCAAATTTGATAAATCCCAACTGCTCGTTGATATGCGTTTCGTGTCCGATTTCGGCATAGGTGACGATGCGGCGCGCCATGGCACCGGCAATTTGCCTCACAAGTATTTGTGTGCCGTTTTTTCGCTCAATCACTACCGATGAACGCTCGTTTTCCAAACTGGATTTGGGCAAATACGCAGCCTTAAATCGCCCGTCTTGATGCCCGTAATGCACAATCTTGCCGTTTACAGGCATCCAATTGATATGCACATTGGTAAGTCCCATAAAAATGGAGATTTGCAGGCAACTCCTTTTTAAATACTCGGCTTCAAACACCTCTTCAATCACCACTACGCGACCATCAGCCGGCGCAATCACGATGTCGTCGGTGTTCTCCTCAAAAAAAGGTCGCGGGTTGCGAAAAAAATTGACCACCGCCAAAAAACCGGCGATAGAAACAAACAAGCTGAGATAAAACAGCGTGTTTTTGTCGACATAATGCAGTGCAAAATTCACTCCAATCAGCAACACAAAAGCAGCAAAAATTATCTTATAACCCTCTTTATGTATTCTCATGTAACAACATTTGTTAATTGTATAAAAAAAACGGTGCAAAGGTAAACATAAATTTTGAATAAACTCCAATTCATGTTGTTTTTTTTTAGGCATTGCTAATTAAATATAGATAGCGTTCCGTTTCTATGATGCATGAGCAACAGAAAGGACAATTCATAAGCTTTTTTGGCTGCAAAGATACAAATATATATTTAATTAGCAATGCCCGACTATATCGAATGTTCCAAAATGTACACCACGCAGCCGGATGCATAGCCCAGCAAAGCCAGCCAGGAGATTTTTTTGAGATACCAGATAAATTCGATTTTTTCCATGCCCATCACGGCTACACCGGCTGCCGACCCGATAATCAGGAGGCTGCCTCCCACGCCTGCCGTGTAGGACACAAATTCCCAGAAATAGTGGTCCATCGGGAAGTCGTACATCCCGATAGCCGCAGCCACTAACGGCACATTGTCGATAACGGACGAAAACAGCCCGATAAGTATCGTAATCACATAGTATTTGTTCGGTTCCGGCAGTGGAATTTTCTCTAAAGATTCAGATAGCATGGTCAATTGTCCGCCATCTTTCAGCGCATTCACCGCCATCAGGATGCCCAGGAAAAACAGGATGCTCGACATATCAATGCGGCTTAACAGATTGGTAACGCTGTAATGGTCTCTGTCGTCTGCCAAACGGCGTTTGTGCAGAAATCCCATATATATCCACAAGATACTCAAACCGCCCAACAGCCCCAAATACGGCGGCAGATGCGTGATACCTTTGAAGAAGGGCACAAACAGCAGTGAGCCGATGCCGAGGCACACTACGGTGATGGTTTGTCCGCGTGTCACATCGCTTGTTTTTTCGCTCTCTGCGATGGGAGGACGTTCCACATCGCCCTTCATAGTGCACGTCAGCACGAGTAGAGGCACCAGGATGCTCGCCAAACTGCAAATCAAATCGTTGGCGATAACACCTTCGGCACTCACTTTGCCGCTAATCCAGAGCATCACCGTAGTAACATCACCGATAGGCGACCACGCGCCACCGGCATTCGCCGCCACAATCACCATGCCAAGAAAAAACCAGCGGTCGTGCTTGTCGCCCACCAATTTGCGAATCAGAGCCACCATAATAATCGCCGTAGTCAGATTGCCGGACACCGAAGCCAGAATAAATGCCAAAGGGCAGGTAATCCACAGCAGTTTCACGCGATTTTTTATTTTTAAGTTGTTGGTAATCAGCCGAAAACCGCCGTGCACATCGACTATTTCGACCACCGTCATCGCACCCATCAGGAAGAATAGAATTTCTGCCACATCGCCCAGGTTTTCAACCAAACTTGCGTGCATTTCGGGAACACCGGGGGCGATTTGACTCAGGCAGACCCAGAGAACAGTGCTCAGCAAGAGAGCCGTAGCCGTTTTGTTGATATGTATCACGTCTTCCAGCGCAATAAACACATAGCCCACGACAAAAATGGCAATCATAAGTGTTGTAATTGACATACAATAATTTTTAAATTTTTAAGGCGCAAAATTAGATATAATTTATGAGATGTGCAAGTGCATGAATAAAAAAACTTTTATTTTGGCTCCAGTGTGATGAGCGGAATCATCATTTCTTCCATTGACACGCCGCCGTGCTGAAAAGTGTCGGTGTAATAGGATACATAGTAATTGAAATTGTTGGGGTAGGCGAAAAAGTCGGCATTTTGTGCGAAGATGTAGTGCGTGCTCACGTTGGGCGATGGCAGTCCGAATTTGGCGGGGTCTGCCATTTCAAACACCTCTTTGGGGTTGTAGGTCATGCTTTTTCCCAATTTGTAGCGCAGATTGGCGTTCACGGTTTTGTCGCCTATCACTTTGATGGCGTTGTTGACGTGGATGGTGCCGTGGTCGGTTGTCAGCACTATTTTGAAGCCTTTTTCGGCTATTTTGCGAAAAAATTCGAGAGCGGTCGAATGTTGAAACCACGAGCGGGTGAGCGACCGGTAGGCAGCCGCGCTGGATGCCAGTTCGCGCATCATCTTGGAGTCGGTGCGGGCGTGCGACAGCATATCCACAAAATTGAACACAATCACATTGAGCTGCGAATTGTCGAACTGATTGAAGTGTTGCAACAATTTTTCGCCGAAACTCGATTCGTTGATTTTATGGTAAGAAAACGTGTATTTTTTGCGAAAACGTTCCAATTGGGTCTTAATCAAGGGGGCTTCGTTCAAGTTTTTGCCCTCTTCGGAGTCTTCGTCCACCCAAAGTTCGGGAAACAGTTTCTCAATCTGAATGGGCATCAAACCCGAAAAAATGGCGTTACGAGCATATTGCGTGGCTGTCGGCAAAATGGAATAATACAAGTCTTCTTGAAACGTAAACGCCTCAGACAGAAGCTCTTTCACCACCTGCCACTGGTCCCAGCGGAAATTGTCAATCAGGATGAAAAACACCTTGTCGCCTTGGTCTAACAGCGGGAACACGCTTTTTTTGAAAATATCCGGACTCATCACAGGGCGGTTGGGATTTTCGGGCTGTGAGAGCCAACTTTCATAATTTTTCCTGATAAATTTGCAAAACATTTGGTTGGCTTCTGCCTTTTGGGCGTTCAGCAGGTCGGTCATGCCGGTTTGCGAAGAGGCAAGTTCTAACTCCCAATGTACCAGTTTTTTATACGAATCTTTCCAATCGTCAGCTGTGAGCGAATCGCCTATCTGCGTTCCGATTTTCATAAACTCCTGCTGGTAACTGCTGGCTGTTGTTTCGGTCACAATCTGATTTTTATGCAGATTTTTTTTGAGCGACAGCAAAATTTGATTCGGATTGACGGGTTTAATCAAATAATCGGCAATCTTGCTGCCAATCGCCTGATTCATAATGCCTTCGTCCTCACTTTTGGTAATCATCACCACCGGCACAGTCGGTTGCGCCTCTTTGATGACCGCCAATGTTTCCAAACCACTCAATCCGGGCATATTCTCGTCCAAGAAAATCAGGTCGAAAGCCGCCTCATGAACAGCCTCAATCGCATCTTGCCCGCTACACACGGTCACCACTTCATAGCCCTTATCCTCCAAAAAGAGGATATGCGGCTTAAGCAAATCAATCTCATCATCAGCCCACAACAGGCGGTCTTTTTTCATAATTTCATCTCCTTTTGTATAGAAACGGAAAATAGTGGGATTTATTTTGTTTTAAAAATATGTGGCGACATTTTTTTTATTTGGTGGGTTTAAAATTTATTCGTAAATTTGCAGTCGGAATGTTTTGGTAGCTGTAAAGCAAACGAAAATACATGATACAACGAGCTTCGGTAAGAAAAGATTTTGATTGCGTTCAGATGAAGAACGACATTCAAGCGAAAATTTATGCTGAGATTAAAGACATGAATACGGCTGAGTTGTTATCTTATTTTAATAAGAGATGAGTCTTTTTTTTCAACATAGAACACAACATTGCGCTCCGTCAGCTACAGCAGGCGGCAATTGATGGTTGTTGCCATTTTTTTTTCAGGTGCTATTATATTTGCAAACTGTGCTTGCGGGACAAAACACAGAACGCAAATAATTGTCTGAATCAGGATTTACGGGATTAAAGGATTGGCAGGATTGTTGAAAATCCTGCCAATCCTTCATCCTGTCCAGACTTAATTTGTCATTGGTTATTTTTTAGATAGTTTCTCAAATCTTCAATCAACAATTGCGTGCGGAGTTCTACCCCCTTGCCGCCCAAGTGATAAGGCGAATCGTACATTAACGAATCGGGAAACACATACCGTTCCGGAGTACCCAAAACTGTGAAGCCGGTTTTGATGTATTGGGCTTCAATTTCTTTTACGGCAACCTGTGTATTGAAAAAAGACCTGTCTTGATAGCTTGGATAGGTTACAAGCAAGGTTGCGCCTTTGGCTGCAAGGTCTGATTGAAACTTTTTTATGCCCTGTATCACTTCCGGGTTGAACTTCCCGTTAATTCCGTTTGATCTAAACTTCTTCTTTTTAAGTGTCCAATGCTCATAAGTATCGCCGTATTGATTGGATAAGGCGTTTTTTACATTAAAGTAGGCTGTCGGTCTAAATTTTGAAAGAGAAAAATTAGGTATATGTTGGAGAATTTTTATTTTTTGTTTTGTACTGAGCAATCGAACTTTGGAACTATTCCCATCAGCGACGACCGATAGCAATTCTCTGGAAACACGGTCATAATCTCCCAAAAAAGTCGCATAATTAAATGCTAATACCACAATATCCCCATTACTCACATATTGAAGAGTGTTGTTCATCATATATGATTCAAATGCGGCATGCATGGCTGCATTGATTGGATTTAGATTGAGAGAGTCGCGGATTATTTGACAATTCAACCCCATACGCACATTGGAACCACCCACAAAAATAACTCTTGGCGATTCAACATTCATTAACAATGAATCTTTTTGCCGTGATAAATAAAGCGAATACTTCTTTGCCGCCTTAGGCGTAGGAGGCAAAAATAATCCTGCAAGCAACAAGAGTAGCAACGGTATCCCTGACAAAATTGTTCCAACAATAAACTTTTTCATAACTTAAAATTGAAAATAAATAAATTCCGGTGAATTTTCGACGGCGAACATGAGAATAGCAATGACAATCGCATTATACAGAATATACCGAAACGGCTTTTTCCATGTCGCCCCCATTCGCTCATCGCCGTTTTTATGCTGATAGAATGGTTCGGGCGGCACAATCAATATGCGATTGAGCGAATGGGGGCGACATGGAAAAAGCC
>NZ_BBRU01000111.1:0-885 GCF_001431085.1 Candidatus Symbiothrix dinenymphae | reverse complement strand
CTCCGATGTGATTGAGAGCCATTCGTAACATTACTTCTTCAGTATCGCCTAAAGGTAGAAACAGTGGAAGTTCTTGATATTCAGCTACTTTTACGTCAGGTAAAAAACCATTGCCATAGTCAGATGAGTTGTCTGCATTCATAAGTTTAACAACTATGGGCTGCATACCCCACGTATTGTTTTTTTGCTTTTGGGGGTCTTTCTCATAAAGCGTGACTGAGCCTACATTTTTGCCGACGGTAGTCGTTCCAATGAGAACGACATTCATATAGGGTTGTAATCCGTTGATTACCAATTCGCTTGCCGATGCCGTTCTATTGGAAGTGAGGACATAGATGCGATTAAGCCCTGTCAGTTTATTAATGGCGAAACGTTCCAAAACAGTCCCTTTCATATCGGTTGGACGTTGGAAATAATCATCGCCGGCAACCAGCCCGAAATCACGCCTAAAACAACGATACTTCCCAGCGAAATCATAATTCCGGAAGGAGTGATTGCATCGGCAATATATAATTTTGTTTCAAGAAGTGTATTCGCATAAGGCACACAAGGCACCACCAGCAACAACGCCAGCAGAAAAGCAATCAAACATAAAAGCGTTGATTCCAATATCAGACGGGCAAACACTTCCCGTTGTGAAGAGCCTAACAACCGGCGAGCAGCCATTTCTTTGGCTCTGAATCCGGCTTGCGCCACTGTCAGGTTGATGTAATTGATAACAGCAAACATCAGTATCAACAGTCCGACCGACATCAGTATCATCACAAATTTCCAGTCGCCATGCTGTAACTGACTCCCTCTTATGTCTGAAAAATAAATTTCTTTCAGTGGGGTAAACGTTACAGCAGAGTGTATCTCTACATAATATATCCAATAGATTTCCTT
>NZ_BBRU01000110.1:0-886 GCF_001431085.1 Candidatus Symbiothrix dinenymphae | reverse complement strand
CCTTGGGCACACTTTGGGGCCCGCATTTGAGAGCCTCTCTTACCAACGCAAAAAACCGATTTTGCATGGCTACGCGGTGGGTTACGGCTTGGTTTGCGAACTTTATTTGTCGTTCGTGCGGCTGGGGTTTGACAAAAATTTGTTGCTGCAAATGGCGCATTTTGTTAAAACACACTATGGCATATTCGCCTTTGGCTGTGAGGATTATCCGCAATTGCTCGAATTGATGCAGCACGACAAAAAGAATGAGAACGGGCAAATCAATTTCACCCTCCTGAAAGCCGTTGGAGAGGTCGAAATCAATCAGACAGCCGCCCAAAAGGATATTTTTGAAACATTGGACTTTTTAAGAGAAAATTAGAAATTTATGGCAATCATTTACAATGCAGTTGGGGTCAAAATACCCCTGTTTAAGCACCGCAAAACTACGAATTGGATACGAAAAGTGGCGGAAACCTATCACAAAAAGATTGGCGACATCAGTTATGTTTTTTGTTCCGATGCGGAAATTTTGCGGGTCAATCAGGAGTATTTGCATCACGATTATTACACCGACATCATCTCGTTTGACTATTCGGCGGGCAACACTCTCTCCGGCGATTTGTTTATTTCGACGGAAACGGTGCGCTCGAATGCGGCGCAATACCACACGGACGAGCAGGAAGAATTTCGCCGCGTGATGATTCACGGCATTTTGCACCTGTGCGGCTTTGGCGACAAAACGGCGAGGGGAGCGGCGGCGATGCGTATGCAGGAAAATGAGGCGCTTCTTAGTTATGAGTTATGAGTTATGAGTTATGAGTTATGAGTTATGAGTTTGATTATTAGCGATATATTGGATATTCGGGGGGCGGCTTGTGAGTTTGTTGGGCTGATGGGTGCGGGG
>NZ_BBRU01000109.1:0-891 GCF_001431085.1 Candidatus Symbiothrix dinenymphae | reverse complement strand
GTATGCAAGTTGGGAATTGCCGTAAAAAAAAAAAGCAAAGTTTTTAGTTGGCACCCTCCCGCCTGTGATTGGTCGGAGGGTGCTTTTTTGGCAGAGTAGCCATAGCGGTTCTCCTATGCGAAAGAGTAAATTTTTGCACAATTCGCGCAAAAGCATTACCTTTGTGGCGATTTTACAACAATAATATGAAAGCAATAAATTTAGCAATGATTGGATTAGGTTTATTTACCGCCTGCTCTTCCCCATCAGGGAGGTTGCAAGACGGTATTTGGCGCGGCACATTGGCAGTGCACGACAACAAGCAAGCTCCGTTTTTATTCGAGGTGCAGCACGCCAACACGGATTCTGCCACAGTCACTTTGCTCAACGGTGAAGAGCGCGTGCCCCTGACCGGCATTCAGTATAGTGCCGACACGGTGTTGATGCCTGTTGAGTCGTATGACGCGGTGATACGCGCCGTAGTGACGAAAGACAATTTGGAGGGGCGGTTTATTAAAAACTATGTTGAAAATGATGAGGGCATTGCTTTCAAAGCCGAAAGAGGAGGCGTAATATCCCGCTTTGAAGCCGTTGCAACGCCTGCATCCGTTTCGATTGACGGTAAATGGGACGTTCTTTTTATCAACGGCAAAAACGACACGACGCGCAATGTAGGTATTTTCAAGTCGGAAAATCAAATCGTAACCGGCTCCATACTAACTAATTCGGGTGATTTGCGATTTTTGGAAGGAGCTTTGACGGAGCAAGGCGTTGTGCTGTCGGCATTTAGCGGCTTGAGTCCCTATTTGATTGAAATCAATTTCACGGACGACACCTCGTTTGCAGGCGCGTTTTATACCGCACGCAGTCAAACAAAATTGGTTGGCAAGCGCAAACCCCCAGAGGCTTTGG
>NZ_BBRU01000108.1:0-893 GCF_001431085.1 Candidatus Symbiothrix dinenymphae | reverse complement strand
AAAATTGACCGCCGGAAATGTTTCTTCTTTGTCGCGGTAAAAAATGGCATCGTTGCCGCAGACCACCGAATGGAGCAGCCGCTTGTCAATTTTCCCCTCTTGCAGGCGCGAGAAGTGCGTTTGCCGCTCATTGTTGCGAAACGCGATGCGCCGTGCCAGCTGATTGCCCAGCCGGATGCCCTCCGACACCGCATTTTGGGTGGGGTTGAGATTTTCGGTGGTGAAAAACGTGTAGCGACCCGAATAAATCATGTCGCGGTTCATGTCTTTGAGCACAATCACTTTGATGCGGCGACCGTCGAAAAAGGTTTGATTTTTGTTGCTCGAATCGTTGGCGAGCAGCTTGAGTTCTTCTTTGTGGCTTACTGAAATGGCTTTTTTGTCTACATCCAAATTCACGGCTTTCAGCACCGCATCTGCCACTTCGCCACTTTCCCACTGCATCAGGATGCCCATCACGCTCTGCGCTTTTTTGATGGCTTCCCAGATTTCGATTGCCAGGTTCAGGCTGTCTTCGGCAGATTTCAGACGCTCAATGTGGTTGATGTCTAACAATTTTTTCACTTCCAGATAAATGCGAAACATGATTGTGCATTCATCTTTTCTATCTAATTCGTGCAGTGTGTTTTGGCAAATCGCGCTGTAATTGTCGCTGTGCACGACTTGCACCAACAGCGTGTTTAGGAACGACCTGAACGTGTATTTGTGCCTTTGTATCTCCGGCGCGAAGATTTTCATCGTCTGCACTTCCGCCTTAAACATCGCAACAGTTTCGTTTGGAGTGAAATACGAGCGATACGCCTCCGCGATATAGCCCTTGTAGCCCGGCGAGGTAGTGTATCCGGGCAGACAATCATTTTTAGTAAAACTGGCATGTAGAGGTGTATTATTAC
>NZ_BBRU01000107.1:0-894 GCF_001431085.1 Candidatus Symbiothrix dinenymphae | reverse complement strand
GGTAAGTCGTTGCTGGTGAGCACGATGGAAGCTATCTTTAAAGGACAAAAAACGCTGTTTAAAGGGCTCTGGATTGAGAATAATTGGGATTGGACTACGACTCATCCGGTGATTCGCGTGGATTTTGGTGGTACGGCTAATCGCTCGCCGGGAGCATTGACTAATTCCTTAATGGGTAAAGTAAATGCCAAAGCTAAGGAGAATAGCATAAATCTTGAAACGATAGAACTTCCCGACCGTTTTGAAGAATTAATCACAAAACTGCATCAATTCACAGAGCAAAAGGTAGTTGTGTTGATTGACGAATATGACAAACCCATCATCGACAATCTCTCAAATCTTGATATTGCAGATGCTAACCGCTTGGTTTTGCACGATTTCTATCAAGTGATGAAAGCCGCTGATGAGCATCTGCACTTCATATTTCTCACGGGTGTATCCAAATTTTCCAAAGTTTCCATCTTTTCGGGGTTAAACAATCTGTGCGACATTACACTTGATGCCCAATTTGCCACCATTTGTGGCTATACACAGGCAGAGTTGGAGTCTTATTTTGACCCTTATATTGAGCAACTGGCTCAAAAAAATCAGTGGACGAAGCAAAAAACAGTAGATGAAATCAGGCACTGGTACGATGGCTATTCGTGGGATGGTGTGAACTTTGTGTATAATTCATTTTCGACTTTGATGTTTTTTTGGCAACAAGAATTTAAAGACCATTGGTTTGCTACGGGTTCGCCCACTTTTATAGTCAATATTCTAAAAAAACACAATGATGTAAAATCGCTGCTGGAGCCATTTCAAATGCAGGCTACAGACTTCGACAGTTTTGATATTCAGACGATAAACCCGCGCATATTGATGTTTCAAACGGGCTATTTGACAGTAAAAAAG
>NZ_BBRU01000106.1:0-896 GCF_001431085.1 Candidatus Symbiothrix dinenymphae | reverse complement strand
AACATGATGCGCCAGGCAGTGCCCTTGTTGCGCTCCGAAGCGCCGATTGTGGGGACGGGCATTGAAGCCAATTTGATACAGGATTCGCGTACACAAATCACCGCCGAAGGGTCGGGAGAAGTGGTTTATGTGGATGCTACTCGCATTGATATTAAGTATGACCGCACTGAGGATGAGGACTTTGTGAGTTTTGATACGGCTGTTAAGTCGTACCTTGTGCCGAAGTTCCGCAAAACGAACCAGAGCACTACGCTTGATTTGCGTCCGATTTGCAAAGTGGGTCAGCGTGTCGTGAAAGACCAGATGTTGACAGAGGGCTATTCCACCGAAAACGGCGAATTGGCTATCGGTCGCAACCTGAAAGTGGCGTTCATGCCTTGGAAGGGTTACAATTTTGAGGATGCTATTGTGATTAGCGAGCGTGTGGTGCGTGAAGACATCTTCACCTCCGTGCACGTGGACGAATATATTTTGGAAGTTCGCGAAACAAAACGCGGGATGGAAGAACTCACCAACGACATTCCAAATGTTAGCGAAGACATCACCAAAGATTTGGACGACACCGGTATGATTCGCATCGGTGCGCATGTGGAGCCGGGTGATATTTTGATTGGTAAGATTACGCCGAAAGGCGAAACCGACCCGTCGCCCGAAGAAAAACTGCTGCGTGCCATCTTTGGCGACAAGGCGGGCGATGTGAAAGATGCTTCGTTGAGGGCTACTCCATCGTTGCGAGGCGTGGTGATTGGTCGCAATTTGTTTTCCAAAGCGGCGGCGAAAAAGACCGCTACCGGCAAAAGCAAATTGGGTCACAAAGTACTGCTTCCGCAGATTGACGAAGAATATGAAGTCAAACAAGCGGCACTTAAAACCGAGTTAGTCAGGAAGTTACACTC
>NZ_BBRU01000105.1:0-900 GCF_001431085.1 Candidatus Symbiothrix dinenymphae | reverse complement strand
CTATATATCCAATCGTTATTCCATAACTTGCACCATAAATTTCACTATCCAAATAGCTCACAGCAAATGCATACTTTCCCCCCACCATGGAGGCAATATAAAAAACAATAGCACCTATATACTTTATTTGTAGCAAATAAAGTACATTCCCAATTATGAACGTAATCCAAATAAAAGTCTTAGATAAATTTCTATTTAATAGAAAATACATTGGTAAAAAAAGGATAGAACTAAAATGAAATGACATTCCAACCACATTGCAAAGAAGATATGCTTTGAAATTTTTCTTTTCAATGTATTTTATTGAATATAAGAACAATAATATTGCCTTAATATTCCGCATCAGATTCAGTTCCAGCACTAATCCACCAAATAGAATAAATAACACAAAGCTAAGTGCATAATTTTTAGAGTATCGTCTAAAAAAATAATCCAAGAAAAAAACATCAATGGCAACAGAAACAAACTGAAAACAGAAAAAATCAGAAAAAAAAGATTTCAGCAAAACACAATAAACCTTGTAACCGGGTTCTATGCTTGCAAAATCACCACCAATAAAAAAATCAAAAACATTGCTCGACCATATAGAGGGTGTCTTTTCAAAAATTCGAGAATAAACAACCCAATCAGTAAAAATGTATCCTCGTAATCCAAAGAAAAACAAAAAGGCTGTGATGCAAGCAATTCGAATATTTAATTCATGCCTGGCCTGTTTTTTTTGAGACAAAAACAGTACCAAATAGAATAATAATAATGCGATATATGGAAGAGAATATGTATAACTAAATATAGGTTGCATGCTTTATTTTCAAATAAAGAGAATTTCTCATTTTACACTCTTTCATATCTCCACTCCTGACTTTGACAATGCGTCACCCAAATTGAAGTTAAGCGTACGAG
>NZ_BBRU01000104.1:0-901 GCF_001431085.1 Candidatus Symbiothrix dinenymphae | reverse complement strand
CCAACACGGGCGGCAACACAGGCGGCTCAGGCGGCAACACAGGTGGCACAGGCGGCACAGGCGGCAACACAGGTGGCGCAGGTGGCAACACGGGTGGCAATACCAACGGCCACGCGATAGCTGTGTCAAATGCCGACAGCATCGGTACAGGCTATTACCTGGCACATTGTGAGGCTTTGGAGTCTGTTGTAACGGTTACGACCAAGACCTCTTCCACCGTATTGCACGAAGGTGTAAAAGGGAATCGCTTCACGGTTGATATTAGCAGAGGCGGACGTTATGTGGTCAAATACAGTATTGTAATAGCAAGAGACACAGCCAATTACAGTCTGACCATCGAAAGCCGAGCAGCGTTTGAGGATGTCGTGTCCATCCGGTACAACAATCTGCTGCTCGTAAAGGCAAACACCGGCTACGGTATAGTGGGTTGCGAATGGTATAAGGCGGACAGCAATGGCAAATGGGAGAAATTATCCTCCGAATTGTCCTATTCAGCAGGCAACAAGCGCACAGATATATTGGATGCCACCGCCGAGTATAAGGCACGCCTCATCACCGCCTCAGGCGACACCGTGGAAACGTGCCCGTATTGTCAGGAACGCACCCGCACCACACAGATTGGCGCAATAGAGGCACCTCCCCTGAAACTATATCCCAATCCGGTGCATGGCGGTGATTTCATCACCATCGAAGGCGTTCCGGAAGGTGTTACAAACATCACAATCTATGATTTAAACGGTCGCGCGGGGTCAACATTACCGGTAGAGGCGTGGCGTGCCACGACTCCGCAACCATCCCCGCAACCGCCCCTACAATCATCCCCGCAATCATCCCTACAACTACCGATACCAACCACACGCGGTGTCTATCTTGTGCGGATTGGGGAGAAATTGCTGAAAGG
>NZ_BBRU01000103.1:0-901 GCF_001431085.1 Candidatus Symbiothrix dinenymphae | reverse complement strand
GTATCCGCCAAGTATAAATTCGATAATGTCCTGTATGGGGTATCTTATTATCACGAGTATATGCTTACCGAGCGTTTGGACAAGGATATCCAAATGATGAAAGAGGCAGGATTGTCTGTGGTTCGTGTGGGCGAATCCACTTGGGCGCTTTTTGAGCCGCAGGAAGGTGTTTTTGACCTTGTCTGGATGGACCGCATTCTCGACAAAATGCACCAAGCCGGCATCAAGGTGATTCTCGGAACGCCTACATACGCCATACCGGCATGGATGGCGCACAAGTATCCCGAAGTATTGGCGGAATATATGAACGGGCGGAAAGCCAATTTCGGAGTCCGCCAGAATATGAATATCTCCAACCCGACGTACAGGTTTTTCTGTGAACGCATCATTCGCAAAATGATGGAGCATTATGCCAAACATCCTGCCATAATAGGCTTTCAGGTGGACAATGAAGTGGATTCGTGGGGCGTGAATAATCGCAATTATTCTGTTGGTTTCCGGAATTATGTCAAGGATAAATTCCAGGGTAACCTTGAATTGTTAAACAAAACATGGGGACTGAATTACTGGAGTCTCAATATCAATTCCTGGGAAGAGTTTTATCCCATAGAGGGCGTAAATAATCCGGCTCACAGAAACGAGTGGGAACGTTATACCCGCAAATGTATCGCTGAATTTTTAAACTGGCAGGTGGATATTGTCAATGAATATAAACGCGACGACCAATTTGTGACCCATTGTTTTATGCCGTCGTTCCAAACGATTGACCAGGTTGCGAGTTTCAGACAGATGCAATATCCTGCCATTAACATTTATCATGCCGTACAGAATGGACAGGACGGGTGGTACATTGCCTATTCGGGCGATTTTATGCGCACGGTAGCCAAAGGTAATTATCTTG
>NZ_BBRU01000102.1:0-902 GCF_001431085.1 Candidatus Symbiothrix dinenymphae | reverse complement strand
GTTTTGAGCAAAGGCGGCTTGCCCAGCGCAATCCATCGCGTAGCACTCCCCCGATTGGAGAGAAGTTTCCCTGTAGTAAAATGCCGCACTTCCACCGTAAAGCGGTAATGCCCTTCGGGCAATTGTCCGGTGCGGTGATAGGCATCCTTAGTGTAGCCTTTGAATGCTAAGTTATTGATATTGAAATAGTCGGCGAGGTCGTTCCCAAAGAGCATACGCGCCTCCCCACCACTCAGGTAGATAGCCCGAGTGAGGATATTTGGAACAGTTTCGATGGTGACACCACTCATTGTTTCTATTTTTAAATGTAAACGGACAGGCACGTTATTTATTGTAACGTCCTTAACCAAAATAGTAGCCACCAACTGCTGCGACCCCGCCTGAACATAGTCTGACAACGAAAGCGAGTAAGGCGGCGTAAGTTGCGTAGTAACAAAAATAGGATAAGCCTGCTGCCCAAAGCCCGTCAGCGTGGAGCAGGCTATGAGAAGCATAAGAAAAACCCTATTTAGACTATTGTAACGCATAATTTCAATTTTTTAGCAGGGGATTGCGGGTCAAGCCCGCAATGACACCTTTAACTCATATAAATAACGCGGCAAAAGTAGAGGTCTTTTTCCACACCACCAAACATTTTTTGTTATCTTTTTGTTATCATTTTCATATCTTTTTGTTATCGTTTTCATATTGTTTTGTTATCGTTTTGTTATCATCGCTTGTGTGGTGCGTTTTCGGCAGGATTATGGATTTTATCGGTATCGTAGTGACGGGGTGCGCCCGCCCCGTTTTTTACAAAAAATCTGCAAAAATACTTTGTCAAATTAAAACAATAGGTATAAGCGTTATCAGTCTCCACCAAAGGGGGGAAAGTCCCTGCCTTGCACTTTCAGAGGGTAAAAATA
>NZ_BBRU01000101.1:0-14181 GCF_001431085.1 Candidatus Symbiothrix dinenymphae | reverse complement strand
GCCCAAAGAACCGGCAGAAAGGGGCATGGAAAAGCCCGCAGAACAACCCATAGAACAAGCTATAGCGAAAGCCACCGAAACTATTAAATATCAGGAAATTATAAAAGAAAAATTAGTAGTGAAAAAAGCCACCAGAGTGATTGTGTATTATGCCGACAATACATTTGATAGTTTTGCGCCGGAATGATTGAATGATTATTCGAAATTATATTCGTAACTTTGCCGCGAAAAAGTAAAATAAAAAATTATAGTACGTACAGTTTTAATACCACAAAATGATAGTGTTGTATTTCCTATTCCGGAAGAATACATCGGTAAGGAATTGGAATTTATCGTTTTTCCCTACAGAAGAAATTTTGGCAAAGTCGGCACCTTCAAAAGAGGTGACGTTCAACGCCATTTCGCTTGACACGCGCAAGTACAAATTTAATAGAGAAGAAGCCAATGCCCGATAAAAAATCGTTTCTTGATACAAATGTGCTCATCTGCACCTATACAATAAAATCGTCTGAAAAACTGCAAACAAAAAGCAGACTTAACCTTTTACCGTTAAGCCTGCTTTTCTACAGATTTCATCATTTTGAGCCTATTGCAGCCAGAATAATTATTATCACAATAATAATTACCATAGTCCGTCCGCATCCTCCAGCGGCTTTTCCACCCCCTTTTGCCTCGCGTTCACATTGCTTACTACAATATGGGTGCATCCCAAACGCACTCAAAAGCTCGGCGATTTCTGGAAAAAATCCCCATTTAAAACGCCGTCCGCACCATTTACATTTTGCCATCTTACCAAAGTATTAATGTGTTATAAATTCTACCAAGTTCACTCGACTCAACTTCATATTGTGCTGATTTTTGAGGCAAATTATATTGACTGATAATTTTATCGTCCTTCAAATTTGCCCAATAAGCAGGATTGTCATCAATGATTTTTTTACCACCGATAGTAGTAACAAGAAGATCAAAAATTTTTTGACCTAATCCGCCACTACCTGCATTTGGTATATCCTTTGCCTTTTCGTTTTTGCGTAGCCACAAAATGAGTTCGTCTGCACCAATTTTAATTTTACTCATGTAAATTTAAATTTTTAATTAAAATTCCTACTCTAAACGGCTTCGTAGGTGTCTTGCCCCAAGTTTGATACCAGTTGTTTGGACAACTATTGCCTTTCATTCAAAATACGCAGCATAAAAAAAGCGCAGACAAAACTCTTGATTTATTTGCTTGTGAGGTCTTGACTACCTTTGTCGCCAATAATGAATAAAGTCCCGCCAAACGGCGCGAACGCTAACACTATTCTCCTTGGCGACTTAGAAATTGTCAAGTTTCACAAGGCAAAAATAATAAGCTAAACGCTTTTTCCAAAATGTCTTAAAATGTGCGTACTACCGCCGTTATGCTTTCATAATCTCCTATTGTTTAAAGGGTTATTCACTCCCGTATTTCCGCCCATTCGTTCGAGCCAATATCGGTCGACATTTGCTTATTCATTACTTAACGCAAATTCGGGCACAAAGGTAATATTTTTTTTTGAAATTTGCAAAATGTTTTGGCAAATTCCAATAATTATGATTATCTTTGCACACAAAAATAGCAGAATGAATAATGTAAAATCGTTGTTTCAGTCCCGCAGGGACGGCACTTTATTAACCGTAGGCTTCAGCCTACGGTATAGGATGCTTCCACGTCCCACTAGCCCTGCAAGGGCGGTACTTGAGAATGTGTCGTCCCTGCGGGACTTAGAGAGGAAAAGGCGGTTTCATGTCCGTAGTCTGAAGCCTACGGTTAATAAAGTGCTGTCCCTGCGGGACAATAAACACTTGTACATGATTACCCCAAACATTATATTATGAACAAAGAAAAAATAAAATTCCTATTGCTACAGGCTGCTGAAACAGACAAGGTAGAGTTTAAGACCTCGTTTAGTTGGGCTTTGCAGACACTACGCACTCGATTGATGACCTCTCATTGGAAAAAGTGCAGTTGGAATATGTGTAGATCTCGACAAAGGCGGTCATTGGAAAATAATACAAAAAACTAAACTCTAAAAACGATGCAAAATATGAAACAGATAGCAGATTGGACAGTAAGCGAAAACAGCCAACTTTCAGCCGATTTTTGCCTGCTGAAAGTGCATTTAGAAAACGAACTGCCGAAAATACGCCCCGGACAATTTGTTCAAATTCGCGTGCCCAATGCGCCCAATACATTCCTCCGCCGCCCGATTTCAATTCATTTTGTGGATTATGCTCGGCATGAATTGTGGCTGTTGGTGCAAATGGTGGGCGAGGGTACGCGCAAACTGAGCAAAATGAGGGTAGGGGAGTCGCTGAACATTATTTATCCGCTGGGGAATGGCTTTACGCTGCCGGAGCGGAATTGTCATTGCGGGCTTGACCCGCAATCCCCTGAAAAGGATCCGAATGTTGAGCAACATAACAGTGTTACACACCATCGCAATGCTAAGCAGGGGATTGCGGGTCAAGCCCGCAATGACAATGGCAATGACGCTGGCAATGGCAGTCTTTTGCCTCAGACAGGCGGGCAGTTTTTGCTCATCGGCGGCGGAGCCGGCATTGCCCCTCTGCTATATCTGGGCAAACAACTCTGCGATTTAGGCTATCAACCTACCTTCTTATTGGGCGGGCGCACTCAATATCAGTTGCTGCAACTGTCTGAATTTGAGAAGTATGGCGATGTATATACTACCACCGAAGACGGTAGCCACGGCAAAAAGGGATTTGTGACTAATCACTCGATTATACAAACGTATTTTAATGATATACAATCGCACAAACATAAAACACAAAAGCATTTCAATAAAACACAAATGTATAACAACCCGCTCACACACCCTTCACCATCCACCTTACACCCCACTATCTATGTATGCGGACCCAAGCCGATGATGTTGGCAGTTGCCAAACTTGCCAAACAAAATGATGTTTCGTGCGAAGTATCGCTCGAAAACAGGATGGCGTGCGGTATCGGTGCGTGTTTGTGCTGCGTGGAAAAAACGACTTTCGGCAATGCTTGCGTATGCACCGCAGGACCGATTTTTAATATCAATCAATTGACATGGCAACTTTAAGCGTAAACTAATATAAATCAATGAGATATGGCAAATTTAAGCGTAAATATTGGAAATTTGAACTTTAAGAATCCGGTGCTAACTGCTTCGGGCACTTTTGGTTACGGCATCGAATATGCCGATTTTATGGATTTATCCCGCATCGGCGGCATTTTCGTCAAGGGCACGACCCTCGCACCCCGCGAGGGCAACGACTATCCGCGTATGGCAGAAACGCCATCGGGAATGCTGAACGCGGTGGGCTTGCAGAACAAAGGCGTGGATTATTTCATCAATTACATCTACCCCGACATCAAGGACATCGACACCAACGTGATGGTGAATGTGAGCGGCTCAACGGTGGCAGATTACGTTGCCTGCGCAGAAAAAATCAATGCGCTGGAGCGCATCCCCGCCATTGAACTGAATATATCCTGCCCAAACGTCAAACAGGGCGGCATGGCGTTTGGAACGAACTGCCAAAGTGCCGCCGAAGTGGTGCGGGCAGTTCGGAAAGTCTATCACAAAACGTTGATTGTGAAACTATCACCCAATGTGACGGACATCGCCGAAATTGCGCAAGCCGTTGAAACAGAGGGAGCTGATGCCGTTTCTTTAATCAATACTTTACTGGGAATGGCAATCGATGTGGAACGCCGCAAGCTGCTGTTATCCACCGTCACGGGCGGACTTTCGGGACCATGTGTCAAGCCCGTAGCCCTGCGGATGGTGTACCAAACCCACAAAGCAGTCAAAATCCCCGTCATCGGCATGGGCGGCATTTCCAACTGGCAAGATGCAGTAGAATTTATACTTGCAGGCGCAACAGCCATTCAGATAGGCACTTACAATTTCATTGACCCTGCTATTTCGGTGAAAGTGGTGGATGGCATCAATGCTTATTTGGATGGGCACGGCTTTCAATCGGTGCAGGAGTTGGTTGGGGCGTTGGAGGTGTAATCAAAATGCTGCCTGCAATTAAAAAAAAATCCTTACCTTTGCCGCCGATATTTACACTAATAGTTATGAATTAAGTAAATATCAGACGATATTGGCTCGAATGAATGAGCGAATACGAGTGATAACAGCTTAAACAATAGGAGATTATGATGACATGACAGTGGTAGTACGCACATTTTAGTAGAAAAAGGCGTTTATCTTAATTTTGGTACTTGAAATCTCGACAATTTCAAAAGATTTCCAAAAAGAAAGTGACTGACGTTCACGCTTCGGCGTGAATGAAATTCATTTATTTGGAAATCAGGTAGTCGAGAACCTCAAGTACCGATAAAACACGAGTTTTGTCCGCGCTTTTTTTATGTGTGTATGGTAGAAGTTCTACTTGGGGCAAAAAAGATAGGAAAGTTTTGCGAAGCTATCGAAAATAAAAGAGCAAAAAATAAGTTTTAATAATTGTCCGCATAAGGAACGGACGTAAAGTAATTAAAAGAATGAAAACAATTATTGTATCTTGTCTTTCAGTTTGTTTAGAGTTTGTGCTTGTAGCTGTTATTATAGCAGGTTCTGTTATAGGTTATAAAGTAAGTTATCCCCTCTATGGGGAATGGAGTATTATACTTGGTGCACTTGCCGGATTTGTTGTTGATATAATTGTACTTGGTCCTATATGTATTCTTCTTGACATGTGGGAATATCAAAAACGGATTTGCGCTAACGTAGAAAAACTTGTATCCCCTGAAGCGGTAAAAAATGAATTAGAACAAAAGGAAGCAAGGGTAGAAGTTGCGGAGGTGGTGTCCCCACTATGATGCCCCCTTGTTCGGCGTAGCGTCCGCGTTGCGCCCGGAGTTAGGCGCAAGGCTCCAGCCTTGCATATACGAGCTGCAAGAGCCGCCCGAGAGCACAAACTTTCGAACGGCTTTTGTTTTAATCAAATTTACGGAAACCAACACAGCACGCAAAAAGGGCGCACCCGTAGGTGCTCTCCCTGCGTGTCTGCCCTGATGGTAATAAACGAATTTGCCCAGATAATGAGGGTGCGCCAGTCGTGTTTGGAAGATGATAACACGGGCTGAAAGCCCCCCATATCCCCAGCCCACCACCATTCATCATCTGCCGCCAACAATCGGGCAAATTTTTGAAAATATATGCCAAAACATTTGCCAATTCAAAAATTTGCATTACCTTTGCGATATGAAACAATTTAAAACAAACAAAAATATGGAAACAACAGTAAAAAAACGTGTGAAAAAAGTATGCGCTGCAGAAGCAGTCATTCAAAGAATGATAAAGGAAGGAAGACCTTTATCGCCATTCGCCAAATATTGGCTATCAATGGACTATAATGAGGGTAAAATATTAGACATGAGGGCAGTATTACGATGAGATACTATATAGACACCAATGTGCTAATTTTTCATCTATCTAAAACCACTGATGATTTGAGTTCAAAAGTCAATGATATTTTATTTGATTGCGGCAATACAATTTTGGTTAGTTCAGTGGTAGTCAAAGAATTGCTGTTATTGTATTCCAACTGCCCCGAAGTGGAACTGTTTGTGAACGGCATAAGTCAAGGTGTGAAAAAGCGCGATGCTGCCAAGTTTCCGGCAGCCAATCTGCGCTGGCAAGTGGCGTTGAACGAAGGGCAAAATGACATCCGATCCGTTGCAAAAAAGGCAAAACAACCGTCATGGATGCGGTAGGGTGGGGGTATCAGACTGAAAAATGGGGGAATCCGGCGCAAATTCAAGTGAAAATTCTGCCTGTGAGTGAGGGCATTGCGGGTCAGGTCCCCAATGACAAGAAAATGGACGGCGATTTTGTTTGGGTGGAAGCCACTTTGCTTGATGCCGATGGAGTGCCGTGTTTGGATGCCCGAAACTACTTAGAATTTAGTTTAGCAGGTGATGGCAATTTGCTTGATAATCAAGGCTATTCGGCAGGTTCGCACAAGTTGCAAGCCTACAATGGACGTGCTCAAATTAAGGTAAAATTGAACGGAAGCGATACGAATGTAGTGGTAGTGAAATCACCTAAAATCAACTCGAAAGTTGCTATGATAACACATTATCAATAAGTAATATAAGTGTGGATTATTACAAAAAAAGATAAAAATAGTAATTTATAAATTTGATAAAAAATAGCGTATGGAAACAATGAAAATGGAACAGAAAACACCGGAGAATATCGACGAATACATCGCCGGTTTTCCCATTGAGGTTCAGGCAATTATGACGAATTTCAGGCAAATTATCCACGAAGTCGCGCCCGAAGTAAAAGAAAAAATCAGTTGGGGAATGCCTACGTTCACGTTAAAGAAAATTCTCGTACAGTTTGGCGGTTTTAAAAATCACATCGGCTTCTTCCCCGGTCCGGATGCCATCGCAGCATTTCAAGACGAATTAGCCGCCTACAAAACCAGCAAAGGCACTATTCAGTTGCCCTACAAGCAACCATTCCCCACAGAATTGGTGAAAAAGATTGTCAAATGGAAGCAAGAAAACATAGCAATATTATGAACGAAAAAACGTACAAATTTGAAGCGGAAATAAAAAAAGTCCCCGATATTGACGGTGCCTACATTGAAATCCCCTTTGATGTGAAAAGTGAGTTTGGAAAAGGGCGTGTGAAAGTGCTGGCAACGTTCGATGATGAGCGATATGAAGGTAGCCTCGTCAAAATGGGAACGCCCTGCCACATCATCGGCATTCGCAAAGAGATACGGAAGAAAATCAATAAGCAGGCGGGGGATGTGATAAGGGTGACGATACGGGAGCGTGAATGATAGTTTACTATTATTACAGTTTCTCTACATTGATTCCGGAATCTCGAAAAGCTGCAGCTTGTTTTTTATCGAATGTAATCGCATAATCAACATCACCCATTTTAGCCGTTTCAAACAGCCTCATCAAGATGTTTGCGCACCGCAGGAGCATTTGCCTCGCATGTTATTGAAGATATTATCGCCGATGTGTCCATATATATTTTCATGTAAACTCCCTTTCTTCGCGCATTTGGCTGATATATTCGGTTGTATCAAAATCAGGGTGAACTATAGGAAGTCCCAATGCGTATGATTTTTTCTGTGGTAATACTTCGGTTTTATTGCGCAAACGCGAACCATTAATCTGCATGAAAATCATGTAGTCAAATAGTTGGTCAATCAACTGTGGGTCATCGACTCGTTCGATTTCTCTTATTAATAATTCTTTTCCTATATTGTTTTTTTCGGTGCAGAGGTATGAATTATTTTGCTATGCTGCAAATAAAACAAGAACCAGTTCAAAATTTTTCCGTATCTTTGTCGGCAAAATAAATAATACAAGCAAACAATGGAAGCAAAATTTATCACTCTCACAAAAGAGAACATCGCGACAGAGCATATTTGTTGCGCGATTTCCGACAAAAAATGCACGGAAGGCTATGAATTGAAAAAGGAATGGCTTGCGAAAGAGTTCGACAACGGCTATGTGTTTCGCCGATTAGACGAGCGAGCGAAAGTGTTTATTGAGTATGGTCCTGCCGAAACGGGGTGGGCACCGATTGATGCACCTAACTATTTGCTGCTCAACTGTTTTTGGGTTTCGGGGCAATACAAGGGGCAGGGCTATGCCAAGGTTCTGTTGCAATCGGCGATGGACGATGCCACGGCGCAGGGTAAGGACGGGCTTGTGACCATTGTCGGGACGAGCAAATTTCATTTTATGAGCGACACCAAATGGCTTTTGCGGCAGGGGTTTACGGCTTGCGAAATCCTGCCGCATGGTTTCAGCCTTTTGGTGAAAAAGATTCGCCCCGAAGCCGCCAATCCCAAATTCAAAGACACCGTAAAGAGTGGCGAATGTGAATACAAAGATGGCATAACGGTTTATTATTCAAATCGCTGTCCGTTTGCTGAGTACCACATTTACAATTCGCTGGTCGAATCGGCAAAAAAGCGCAATATCCCGCTCAAAATCATTAAATTGGAAACAATGAAATCGGCACAATCATCGCCCACGCCCGCCACGATATTCAGTTTGTTTTACAATGGGAAGTTTGTTACGACCGACATCAGCGTTTGCATGGATAGCCGTTTTGATAAAACTGTAAAATAATTGCAATTTTTGTGTGTTATTCAGATAAAAGTATTACCTTTGCACCCGATATAAAAATTAAACTTAATAAAAAACAATTGTAATGTTAAAAACAAAAGAAGTACAAGAGTTATTTAGCCAATTCGAAGCGGTTGCCTCCGAATACAATGGCTTGGAGTGTTGGAGTGCACGCGAATTGCAAACCCTGTTGGGTTACACCCAATGGCGTAATTTTGTCGGGATTATCGACAAAGCGAAAGAAACTTGCGAAAACACCGCTGTGAGTATCCCAGACCATTTTGCTGACGTCAGCAAAATGGTTGTGATAGGCTCTGGGGCAGAAAAGGAGATTGAAGACATCTTTCTCACCCGCTACGCCTGCTATCTGATTGCGCAAAATGGCGATTCACGCAAGCCGGAAATTGCCTTTGCGCAGACGTATTTTGCTATACAAACACGCCGTGCGGAGTTGATAGAGCAGCGTTTGTTGGAATTGGAACGGGTGGAAGCTCGTGCAAAATTGAAGGAAACGGAGAAACTACTTTCAAAAGTGTTGTTCGAACGTGGAGTGGATGACAAAGGGTTTGCAATTATTCGCTCGAAAGGCGATAAAGCCCTTTTTCATTTGGACACGAAGCAATTGAAGCGGAAGTTTAATGTGCCGGAAAGCCGTCCGGTAGCCGATTTTTTGCCAACAGTGAGCATCAAAGCCAAAGATTTTGCCGCCGCAATGACTGCCGAAAATGTGCAACTAAAAGATTTGTCGGGCATCCCATCCATTGAACGAGAGCATGTAGAAAACAATCAGGGCGTGCGCAAAATCATGCTTGAACGCGGACTATCACCGGAAAATCTACCTCCGGCAGAAGATGTGCAAAAAGTGGCGCGGCGATTGAACTCGGAAAAGACAAAACTGATGAAAGTATGACCCGCTTGGCATCGGTGTTGCGCAATCAGTTTTAATTTCGCGACATCAATATGCTTTCTTTGTGTTCGTACCTACTTGGTTTCATTCATTTTTTTTCGTATCTTTGTAGTGCAGAAGTAAGATTTTATTTTACAAAGCAAATGTTTAATTTTAAAATTTTTCAATTATGGCAAAGAAAGTTGCAGTTTTGGCAGTAAATCCTGTCAATGGTTTTGGGTTATTCCGGTATTTGGAAGCCTTTTTTGAGAATGGTATTCCATTCAAAACGTTTGCGGTGGCAGCGACCCCGCACATCAAAACAAATTCGGGCATCAGCCTGCAAACGGATGATGTCGTCGCCAATCTGAAAGGGCACGAAAGCGAGTACGATGCCTTGGTGTTTGCGTGTGGCGATGCTATGCCGAAGTTTAGCACAAATGCCGGAAGTCCTGAAAATCAGGATATGCTGGCTGTCATCAAGGTTTTTGGTGACAAAGGCAAAGTGATTGTCGGTCATTGTGCCGGCGCATTGCTTTTCGACAGCGCAGGAATCGCCACCGGCAAGCGTGTAGCACTCCATCCGTACATCAAAGCCGCCGTAAAAAGCGCAATCGGGACGGACGAGCCATCGGTTGTGGACGGCAACATCTACACCGCGCAAACAGAAAACACGCTGTGTGCGCTGATGCCTAAACTTTTGGAGGTGCTGAAATAGCCCCGTAGTGATGGTATGGTATCTATTTGTAGATAGCAACCATTTTTAAGAGCTGTCTTGAGAGTAAAATTTCAAGGCAGTTTTTGCAGATTGACAATTGCCTAAATGTATATCAGACACCACATCCGGCAAAACGCAATAAAAACAGAGATGTGAATTAAAAAAATTCATATCTTTGCAGCCGAAAAATAAAGGCTAAAAAATAAAGATGAAAGATAATATGATTATTACTGCTACACGCAGAAAAAACAGAACGAGAAAGTATGATTTATTTGTAAAGGAGATTAATCCGTTAGAGAGCGACCTGATTTTAGATGTCGGTTTTTGCAATCAAGAATACTCTGCTGCTGTAGATAACTATTTGGAAAAGCATTATCCTTATCCTCAAAAGATAACCGCTTTAGGCGTTGCTGATGAGGGAGATAATGTGTTTAAGCAATGCTATCCCGCAGTGAAAACGGTTTTGTATGACGGTCGAATATTTCCATTTACGGAAAATATGTTCAATATTGGCTGGTCTAATGCCGTCTTGGAGCATGTTGGTGAAGAGGAGCAACAGGTTGTCTTCCTGAAAGAGATGCATAGGACGTGTAAAAAGTTGTTTTTCACAACGCCTAATCGTTATTTTCCGTTTGAATTGCACACGCGAATTTTTTTGCTACATTGGTTGCCTAAAACTGTCTTTGATAAAATTCTATCTTTGACTTCAAAAAGTTGGGCTGCAGGCGATTATATGCATCTTCTTTCGCACAAGAAATTGGAAAAAATCTTAAAGAAAGCGGGTATTACCAATTTCAAAATATACAAAAATCGCTTCTTGGGCTTTACAATGGATTTCTGCATTGTTGTAATGTGATAAAAGGTGAATATAATTGTGTCCGAAAGAACACTCTTTCGGACGCTTGTTTATGCAATTCTCCCTCATCACTTTGATCACACTTCCAACGATAAAGAATGAAATAATTTGTATCTTTGCAGCCAAATTATAAACAATAAAAATATGAAAATTATGAAAGTCGCGTTAGTTATTATTGCAATCGTCATCGTATTGCTGGTGTTAGTTTATGCCTATTTTGGCGGATTTAAGCGGATTGAGTTCAGGGTGGAAGCGCAGGGTGGCGAAATGCTTGTGTATGAAGAAATGACGGGCGATTACGGTCAATCGGGTGCCGTCACGAATAGGGTGTATCATGCGCTTTTGGATAATTATGGCATTGCCACCACGCAAGGTTTTGGAATTTATTATGACAATCCCAAAGACGTGGAAAAGAGCAAATTGCGCTCGGAAGTCGGCTGTATCGTGGCGGATTTGGACAGCACAACTACCTCTAAATTGCTTGAACGATTTAAAGTAAAGACCTATCCCATAACGAATAGCATCGTTACAGAATTTCCATATAAAGGGATGATATCCATTTTCGTAGGCATAATGAAAGTGTATCCCGCACTTGCACAATACGCCAAAGAAAACGGCTATGCAGGGGGTGCGGTTATGGAGATTTACGATGTGCCGAACAAGACAATTATTTATCGGCAAGAGTTATTGGAAAGCAAATAATTGAGCATCAAAATGGGAAAAGTATTTGATTTTAAGAACGAATGTAAGCAACTGTATTTGCCCCCAAATACACCAACGCTCATTGACATTCCTGAAATTAACTTTGCGGCGGTTACGGGCAAGGGAAACCCGAATGATGCAGATGGAGAGTATCAGCAAGCCGTTGAGTTGCTTTATGCGATTTCTTACAACATCAAAATGTGCAAAAAGGGGAGTGAAATTCCCGATGGATATTTTGATTATGTGGTGCCGCCGCTGGAGGGATTATGGTGGATTGAAGACGGTGGCGATTGGCAATCGAAATCAGCGTATAACTGGACTTCGATGATACGGTTGCCTGAATTTGTGGATGCGAAAGTGTTTGATTGGGCGTGCAGGGAAGTGGCAAAAAAGAAAAAAATAGCAACCGATAGAGCCGTATTGTTCCCTTTCAAAGAAGGCTTATGCGTCCAATGTATGCACATCGGCTCGTTTGACTATGAGTCGAAAACACTTGAACTAATCGATGCTTTCATATCTGAAAATCAATTGGTTAAAGACATAAACAAATCAAGATTTCATCACGAAATTTATCTCTCCGATCCAAGAAAAACGGATGTTTCAAAGATGAAAACAGTGATAAGAATACCCGTCCAACGAACATAATGAACACCCCAATCACATTCAGACAAGCAGAAGCCGCCGATGCCGCGCGGATTTGGCAGATTATTTTGCAAGCCAAAGAGCAGATGCGCTTGCGAAACAGCCGCCAATGGCAGGACGGCTATCCCGCGATGCTCAATATCACGGCAGACATCGAACGGGGTGATGGGTATGTGCTGTGCCAAAACGGGAATGTGATTGCCTACGGGGCAGTTCTTTTTACCGGCGAGCCGACTTATGAAACGATACAGGGGCAGTGGCTCAGCAATTTGCCCTACGTGGTGATGCACCGCTTAGCCGTTGCCGATGAGGTGAAAAATCGCGGCATAGCAACCTTGTTTATGCGCAAAGTGGAAGAACTAAGCCTGCAACGAGGCATCCGCAGTTTCCGAGTGGACACGAATTTTGACAATCTCTATATGCTGAAAATGCTCGTTGCGCTGGATTTCACCTATTGCGGGGAAGTGTTGTATGACAATAATCCGCGCCGAGCGTATGAAAAACTGACTGCAAAATAACTCCCGCCCGCTGATGCACTCATAAAAAAAATGTTTTGCAAATTTTTTGCTGTTTAAAAATAAATTCGTAATTTTGCCGAAAAAAAAAAAATGTGCCGAATATGAACATAAAAATATAAACATATAAAAAAATAAAACATTATGGAACGAACAAAGCGATTTATGCTCAGCGAGCAGGAAATTCCGACCCAATGGTACAACATTGTGGCGGATATGAAGAACAAGCCGATGCCGTTGCTGCATCCGGGCACGAAGCAGGCGATGAAGCCTGAGGATTTGTATCCGATTTTTGCGCAGGAGGTGTCGAAGCAGGAACTCAATCAGACGGATGCGTGGCTCCCCATCCCCGACGAGGTGCGCGAGCAGTACAAGGTGTATCGCACCACGCCGCTGGTGCGCGCCTACGGGCTGGAAAAGGCGTTGGATACGCCCGCGCACATCTATTTCAAGAACGAGAGCGTGAGTCCCGTTGGCTCGCACAAGCTCAATTCGGCGTTGGCGCAAGCCTACTATTGCAAGCAGCAGGGCGTTACCAACATCACGACCGAAACGGGCGCGGGGCAGTGGGGCACGGCGTTGTCGTATGCCGCCAAGGTGTTTGGGCTGGATTTGGCGGTGTATATGGTAAAAGTGAGTTACGAGCAAAAGCCGTATCGCCGCTCGCTGATGCAGGCGTGGGGGGCGCAGGTGATTGCTTCGCCGAGTATGTCCACCAAGGCGGGGCGCGAAATTTTGACCAAAAACCCACCCTATCAGGGCAGTTTGGGCACGGCTATTTCGGAGGCTCTCGAACTGGCGATGCAAACGCCGAACTGCAAATATACGCTGGGCAGCGTGCTCAATCACGTGACGCTGCATCAAACGGTGATTGGCTTGGAAGCCGAAAAACAGATGGCGATGGCGGGCGAATATCCCGACATCGTGATTTGCTGTTTCGGCGGCGGGTCGAATTTTGGCGGCATCTCGTTCCCATTTATGCGCCACAACATTTTGGACGGCAAGCAGACGCGCTTCATTGCCGCTGAGCCGTCGTCGTGCCCGAAACTGACACGCGGCGTGTTCCACTACGATTTTGGCGACGAAGCGGGCTATACGCCGCTGATACCGATGTTTACGCTCGGACACAGTTTTGCCCCTGCGCACATCCACGCAGGCGGATTGCGCTACCACGGCGCAGGCTCCATCGTGAGCCAACTGCTCAAAGACAAGATGATGGAAGCGGTGGACATTGACCAATTGGATTCCTTCAACGCAGGCATCCTCTTCGCCCAAACGGAGGGCATCATCCCGGCACCCGAATCATCGCACGCCATCGCGGCAACAGTCAACGAAGCCCTGAAAGCCAAGAAAGAAGGCAAAGCAAAGGTAATCCTCTTCAACCTGTCGGGACACGGGCTGATTGATATGACGGCTTACGACCAATACTTGGCGGGCGATTTGGTGAACTTCTCCGTGCCGGATGAGGAAATCCGCAAGAATATTGAGCAGTTGGCGGGGTTGGGGTAAAACAGCCCCTCCCTGCTGCCATAAGCAATAATCGCCCATTAATGCCAAACGGCGTTAGAGTGTAGCGAGGAGCTGTTTAAGTGCTTGTTAATGTACTGTTTCAACTCCGCAAATGCCATATTCTGCGTTTCGGCACTTACCTTGTCGCGAATGTCCCGCAATTGTTCAATCGTTGACCTGCTTACTGATTGCTTTTTTGTTGTCATAATATAATTCTTTTTG
>NZ_BBRU01000100.1:0-905 GCF_001431085.1 Candidatus Symbiothrix dinenymphae | reverse complement strand
ACGCCTAGCTGGGCTTGACCAATCACCCCAAAGTGAAAGAGGCGGCTCTGGAGGCAGTCAAAAAATACGGCACCGGCATGGCTGGGAGCCGCTTTCTCAACGGCACGCTCGACATTCATGTGGCGTTGGAAAAGAAAATCGCCGATGTTTTGGGCAAAGAGGATGCCATCATGTATTCCACCGGTTTTCAGGTGAATTTGGGAGTGGTTTCGGTGCTCACAGGTCGCGAAGACTATATTTTGTGGGACGAATTAGACCATGCTTCCATCATCGAGGGGCATCGGCTGTCGTATTCACAAAAGTTGAAATACAGGCACAACGATATGGATTCGCTGGAAAAACAGCTCCAAAAATGCGAACCCGACAAGGTGAAACTCATCGTCACAGACACTGTTTTCAGCATGGAGGGCGACATCGCCAACCTGCCCGAAATCGTGCGCCTGGCACGAAAATACAACGCCTGCATCATGGTAGACGAAGCGCACGGCATAGGCGTTTTGGGTCGTCAAGGGCGCGGAGCCTGCGACAGTTTGGGCGTGTTGCCCGAAATAGACTTGGTGATGGGCACGTTCAGCAAGTCGCTGGCTTCGATTGGCGGGTTTATCGCCAGTTCCAAGCCAATCATCGAGTTTTTGCGCTACACCTCGCGCCCCTACATTTTCAGTGCCAGCAACACACCGGCGGCAACAGCAGCAGCCAACGCCGCATTCGACATCATGGTGAGCGAACCCGAACGCCGCGAGCATCTGTGGAAATTAACGCACTACGCCCTCAACCGCTTCCGCGCCATCGGTTGCGAAATCGGGCGCACCTCCACGCCCATCATCCCGCTATTTATCCGCAACAACGAAAAAACGTTCGCCATCACAAAAGAATTGTTCGACCGGGGCAAATTCGTCAATCCG
>NZ_BBRU01000099.1:0-652 GCF_001431085.1 Candidatus Symbiothrix dinenymphae | reverse complement strand
TTTGTATTTCATCTATATACACTACTTCGATGACCAACCTTTACAACTTCTACGGTAAGAATATTGTCTTTGATTTTGTAAATAGCACGATAGTCACCGATGCGTATTCTGTATTTTTCAACCGCACCGGACAACTTACGGCAACCAAACGGGCGCGGATTTTTCTCAAGGGATAAAAGGTTATCCATTATTACCTGATAAATATTGTCAGGTAACTTTTCCATCATCTTGTACACCTTTTTCCCGATGATAACATCATACATTGCTTAATCCGCGTTTTTTGTTTTCTTGCTCCATAAATTCACGCAAGGGCATAGTAGGCTCATTTCTGTGCAGCCAAATTGTGAATAAATCCCAATAATCCTCACATCGCTCTAAAAAACGATACCATCCACGGCGGATATTGCCAAAAGAAATGCTGTAGCCGCGTGCTACATCGGTGTAATTTTTGTTCACTGTTGCTTCAATGCTCATATCTCTATATTTTTATGTTCTCATTCGGCGGCAAAGGTAGTAATTTTATTTCAAGAAATGCCAAAACGTTTGCCAATTAAAAAAAAATAAAATTTGTAATTCATTTATATACACTACTTCGATGACCAACCTTAACCACTTTTACCGTTAAAATCTCATCTTTTATGGTATAAAGCAC
>NZ_BBRU01000098.1:0-906 GCF_001431085.1 Candidatus Symbiothrix dinenymphae | reverse complement strand
TTGAACATTGTTGTTGCCTCCCCGCGCGAGACACAAGCCGACGAATGGAGCGACACCATCAGTTTTGCCACTATTTATGAGCTGATTGCGCGCGAAATGGCAATTCCGTCCCACCTCATTGAGCACGTGGCGGGGCGAATTTTGCGCCAAATCCACCTCGCTTTTCCGCAAATTGACCGGTTGGAAATTCGCTTGGCAAAGCAAAATCCTCTGGGAGGCGATTTGAAAGAAGCAGCAGTGTTTCTCAGAAGTAACCGGCGTGTATAATTGGTAAGTTCAGTCTATCAGGGGCAACGCATTAAATTTTTGCATTGCTACCAAATCCACTGAACAGGATATAATTTGAACACACTATCAGAGCTAATCAGCGAAATATGTTCAGATACTGCTTGGGCTATGATAAGTCGGTCGAATGGGTCTTTATGCACAAAATCCAATTTGGACAATTCCATCAAATGAGCAGACTTGATGGGCAATATCTCAAAACCGGCAATTATAGCCCTATTTATCATTGTTTCGATATTGCCGGATAATTTTAGTTTGCTCAAACTCATTTTGATGGTCATCTCCCAAAGGCTTGCTATGCTGACAATAAGAGTGCTCGTTACATCATTCATTGTTGCACAAATACCGGAGGGCAATTTTGCATCATCCTCAATAAACCAAATAAACGATTGGGTGTCTATCAGCAATTTCATTTACATATACTCTTTGAAATCATCCAACGGCTCATTGAAGTCGTCACTCATCCAAACAACGGTGCCTTTCATACAACCGGCGTAAGGATGCGGCTTCTGCTGTGGCATATTCATTCCGTATTTATACAACAGAAATTCAACATAATCTGCTACTTCGCATTGTGCTTCCGGGGGAAGTTGGCGCATTTTGTGGTGTACTTTGTTTTTT
>NZ_BBRU01000097.1:0-654 GCF_001431085.1 Candidatus Symbiothrix dinenymphae | reverse complement strand
TGGTGTTCACGGCGGTTGATAAAGTGGGACAGCCCAAGTTGCGTTATGAAGCCTCCGGAGATACCACTATTATCAATTTGCACGACAAAGGCGCGTGGCTGCGAAACATGACGTACCATATCTCTTCGAACGACACCACCGAGTGGAACCCGGCTGACTATATGGATGAAAACGGCGAGATGGATTGGGATAGATTGATGCTTGATGATGCCGAGTCGTGGGGTGCGTATTTTGACGAAGAAACAGGCACCGTGGATTGGGTGAGGTTTCTCCTGGATGATATGATTGCGAGCGATTGGCTGGACATCCCCACAGAAGAAGAAAATCAGGAGTGGGCAGAGTTCTGGGAAGATTTTTGGGATGATTCAGAAGACGATGAGGGTGATGCCGATGCTGATGCTGATGCTGATGCTGATGCTGATGCTGATGCTGATGCCGATGCTGATGCTGATGCTGACGCTGACGCCGACGCCGATGCTGACGCTGATGCTGCCGCTGCTGCCGATACTGCTTGGCTTGACTTTTTTGACACAGAAACCGTTCTGTTTGATTGGTTGAACTATCTCTTGGCGCAAGAGACAGAGGAGGAGGCCGCTTGGAGCGAGCCCACCCAGGAAGATGAAGAGGCTGAAGATTATGAAGATTACCTTGATT
>NZ_BBRU01000096.1:0-656 GCF_001431085.1 Candidatus Symbiothrix dinenymphae | reverse complement strand
ACGAATCCCTTTGGGAGAATGCTCGTCGGTGGTTTTGTTCGCCAAGGCGAGCAAAACGGAGCTTTTGTTCAAAATATCCGGTACTTCTGAATTTTGGATTGTACCAAAAACAGACACAAAATCATTTATATCATGCTCATTGGCAAGCGATTGAATAATTTGTTTTGAACTTTCATTAATCAAATAAAAATCTAATCTAACTGTCTTTTTGTCAATTAAATTATTGATAGATAAGCGTTTAATAGCCTGAAAAAGTAAAGTGGGATTTTTTACCGCAAGGCTTTCTATTCTACCGGCGTAGGTAATTCGAAATTGTTCCGTTTTAATTTCTTTGTAATCAAACAGTTCCGGGTCAAATCCGTTGAAAATTAGAGTAACGTTTGGATTGAATTTTTGTAAAAATTGCTTATGCCAGTCGGAAACTGTAATAACCGCGTTGGCTTGTTGCAAAACTTTGTTTCGCTGCCGAATAAGTCGATTTTGATTTTTTTTTGCAATCAACTCATTGATTTTACTGGATTTAATCAATAATTTGCTGGTGTATTCATTATTTGGAAATTGTTCGAAAATGTCTCTAATGTCCGAAATAAACGGAATGTGGTATTCTTCGCTCAATTCCTGAGCGGCTTTGGCAAAGTAAGTCTGAAACGAATTGC
>NZ_BBRU01000095.1:0-910 GCF_001431085.1 Candidatus Symbiothrix dinenymphae | reverse complement strand
ATGGTGGTGTCATATCCGGTGCGCAACCATTGTTGGTTACATTTTCCTGTCATTAGTGTCACGTTTTTTTGGGGACTCAAATTTTTGGCAAAGGTAAAACCTTTTTTTGATTTGGCAATTCTTTTCGAAAATCATATTCTTATTTTTACAATTAGTTTGCGATGATTACTGATTTTCAGGGCAACCGCATCAAATTTATGCTGACAAGGAAGACCGCAGGTCTTCAATCTACCCCACACGGCATAGCCATCAGGTTAAGGGTGAAGCCCTTCGAGCAATAGCGTAGGGCATCGCCCTACGAAGGATGCCCTCTCCCTCTCGTTTCGCCCTGAAAGGGCATTAGCTATTGCTATCGCCCTTTCAGGGCTTGCATTCAATGCCATATCCTGTCCGTTGGGCTGGGATATGCTGGGCTTTCAGCCCGTAAATTCAGCATCCAAGCAATCTTCCGACCACGTGCGATTTTGCTTATTCCATTGGAAAATTCTTCGTTGTTTCCACCAGCATCCGGATATTCGCTTCCGGCGCCATCGGGGGTATCGCGCATCCTGCTCCTAACACCAAGCGCGGACAGCCTTTGTAGATATTCAAGATGTTCAAGGTTTCCTCCTTTACTCTTTGCGGCGTTCCCAAGGCAAGTACGCCACTGGGGTCGACCGTGCCAAACAGGGTTATTTTATCATGCAAAGCCCTGTATATTTCTTTGATAGGCGTTTTATAGTCCAACTCTGCCGCATCAAAAGGTATCGTTGCTATTTTATCTAAAATCAACTCTGTGTTTCCACAGATATGAACCAGGTAGGAAGCGCCGCATTTATGCGTTTCTTCGATAATTTCCAATTCGGAAGGGACGGCAAATTGCGCATACATTTCTGGCGACACCATATCCGGTCCCGCCAGACTGTCGCCG
>NZ_BBRU01000094.1:0-913 GCF_001431085.1 Candidatus Symbiothrix dinenymphae | reverse complement strand
CCCTTGCCCCGCCCGCGCCGCCCCCACCCCCCCCCCCCCCCCACCCCGCCGCAACGGCGGCGACCGCAACCGTCGAGCCGACACATTGGAAGCCTGTCAGCGTAGCGCAATATTCCGGCAACATGAGCATCATAGCCGAAGTGCGGGATAATGAGGAGCTACTCACTCGTGCGGAGGTAGCCGTGTTTGCAGGCGAGGAATGCCGCGGTGTGGCGAAGACTAACGACAAAGGGATGCTGTTCATCTCGGTAGCAGGCGATGCAGATGTGCCGCTCACGTTCCGAGTGTTTGATGCGACAAAAGGTGTTGAGCGCGAGGTGATGCAGGAAGAGAGGTATCAGAGCGATGCGATATTGGGTGCAGTGAAGGCGCCGCATGTGATAGCATTGCATTCGCTAAGCATGGGCGAAAACATCCGCATCTACCCCACGAAAGTGAAAAACAGCCTAAGCGTAGTGTCAGCGAACGGCAAAATACTGCGCAGCATCAGCCTCTACGACACCGGCGGCCGTTTAGAACAGCGCGAGGAGGAGGTGAATGCCGCCTACAGAGAAGTGAATGTAGCAAGCTTGGCACCGGGCGTGCATCTGGTGACAGTAGAAACCACTGATGGCGAACGCCTGATGGCAAGAGTTGTGAAAGAATAACGCAGCAGTTACCAGTTACCAGTTACCAGTTACCGCTGGGAAACTGGTAACTGGTAACTGGTAACTGGAAACTGGTAACTGATAAATTAAGGATATGATAAAAAGATTACTTTTAGGGATTGTGCTTTTCGCGGTGTGTGGCGTGCAGAGTGCGTCGGCGCAGGGTGCGTCGGTGCAGGGTGCTTATGACCATGATTTTGACAATGGCGAATTTGGGATGAAGCTATGGGTGGAATATGATTATATTGATATTCTTTATAAGTATA